>CAZSNW010000310.1:0-2597 GCA_964608245.1 uncultured Micromonosporaceae bacterium | reverse complement strand
GAAGGCCCAGCCCAACCGTGAACATCCCGGCAACACCGCCGGTGCGGAACGCCAGGCGCATGGCCTTCTCCCGGCCGTTCTCCGGGTCCCGGGCCGCGGCGGCCACCCGCAGGTTGGCGCGGGTCGCCAGGGCCATGCCGGCGGCGCCGATGAACGCGCTGAACGCGGCGCCCACGACGAAGAAGACGGACCGGCCGATGCGTACCGCGGTCTCGCTGCCCTCCACCCCGTGCGTGGGGAGGATGAACAGCAGCGCCACCGCCAGCACGACGAACACGGAGACCGTCTTCAGCTGCCGGAACACGTAGGCCGTTGCGCCCTCCTGCACGGCCCCGGAGATCTCCTGCATGTTGGCGGTGCCCTTGTCGGCACTCAGCACCGCGCGTACCAGGCCGAATGCGAAGCCCAGCGCGACGAGCGCGATGGCGGCGGCCACCACGATGTAGGAGACGTTCTCTCCGCTCAGGGACAGACCGCCGTCCGCGGCGAGCGTGGCGGCGAGCGTGCTCTCGGACATCCTTGTCCCTTCTGACAGAACGATGACGTGGGTACTGTACTGGTCAGCAGAACCAGTGGTCACATGCGGGCCGGCCTGCGTCTCACGGGCCAGACCATGCGGACCTCACCGCCGGCCACGTGGAGGTCCTCCACGAGCCCGGCGAGAACCGTCTCTGCCATGTCATCGTCCGACGCGGGCGAGTCGTCACCGTCACCCGGGTCGCCGCCCGCCGGCGCGGCCCCGTCCGAGGGACCGGCGGAGTCGAGCACGCGGACCACGAACGGCCCGTCGTCGCTCATCTCCACGCGTACCGGGTCGGTGATCCCGTCACGCCGGTGGCGGGCGACCGCCCGGGCGCACGCCTCACCGATCGCCTGCCGGACCTCGTCGAGTAACTCCTCGGCCACCCCGGCCCGCCGGGCGACCGCCACCCCCACCAGACGGACGGTGCGGACGAAACCGGGTTCCGGGGTGAAGGACAACGAGACGTTCGGCATCAGCCTCCCGCCGCCGCAGCCGTGGCCGCCTCCACCGAGTCGTGCAGGCGGAACACCCTGTCCAGCGCAGTGATCCGGAAGATCTTCAGCAACTTCTCGCTGGCGCACACCAGATTGAGGTCGCCGTCGGCGGTGCGGATGCGCTTGAGCGCTCCGACGAGTACGCCCAGGCCGGAGGAGTCGAGGAAGTCGACCCGGCTCAAGTCCACCACCACCTGCCGGGCGCCTCCGTCGATGACCTCGATGAGCCGCTCCCGCAGCATCGCCGAGGTGTAGATGTCCACCTCGCCGCGGGCCTCGAGCACCACGTGCCCGGCGACCTCGCGCACCGCCAGCGACAGCTCCATCGGCCGACCTCCTCCGCAGCAATCTACCGCCCCGGTGGTACGGGTGTGCATCGGCGAGACGGTGGCTTGCGCGGGACCGGTCCGGTCGTGGCGCATCGGCGGGAAGGTGGCAGAGTGCGAACGTGACCGCTGTCCAAAGCCCCGCCGACGCGCTGCTGGCCGAGCTGCTCGACCGGCACCGCGACGGGCGGATCACCCACGTGGAGCGGCGGCCCGCGCGTACCGGGCAGCCGGCGGCCTGGCCGGCGTGGGTGCCCGACCGGCTGCGGGAGGCGCTGGCGGCGCGCGGGGTGACGGCGCCGTGGCGCCACCAGGTGGCCGCGGCCGAGCACGCGTGGGCGGGCCGGCACGTGGTGGTGGCCACCGGCACCGGGTCGGGCAAGTCACTGGCGTACCAGCTGCCGGTGCTCTCGCGGCTGCTCACCGATCCGAAAGCGACCGCGCTCTACCTGGCGCCGACCAAGGCGCTCGCCGCCGACCAGTACCAGGCGCTGACCTCGCTGGGGCTGGACGAGGTCCGGGTCGCCGCCTACGACGGGGACACGCCGCGGCAGGAGCGGGAGTGGGCGCGCCGCTGGGCGCGGCTGGTGCTGACCAACCCGGACATGCTCCACCACGGGATCCTCCCGGCGCGGGACTGGTCCCGGTTCCTGCGGCACCTGGCGTTCGTGGTGGTCGACGAGTGCCACGCCTACCGCGGCGTGTTCGGTTCGCACGTGGCGAACCTGCTGCGTCGGCTGCGGCGGCTGGCCGACGACCCGGTGTTCGTGCTCGCCTCGGCCACCGTGGGCGACCCGGCGGTCGGCGCCTCCCGGTTGACCGGGCTGGAGGTGACCGCGGTGACCGAGGACGCCTCGCCCCGGGGCGAGGTGACGTTCCTGCTGTGGGAGCCGCCGTTCGACCGTCCCGACCCGGACGGCTCGGAGCCGGCCCCGGTCGACGGTGGGCCGGGCGTGACCGGCGGCGGCACGGACCCGGCCGACGCGTCCGACCCGGTTGCCGGCCCCGGGTCGGACGGTGGTGCGTGGCCGGGCGAGGTGTGGCCGGCGGACGAGGCGTGGCCGGACGACGAGGGGGACGTCGGCGGCTTCCGGGTGCGACGGTCGGCGCTGGCCGAGGCGGCCGACCTGCTCGCCACGGCGGTCCGCCACCGGGTACGCACCCTGGCGTTCGTCCGGTCGCGCCGGGCCGCCGAGGTGCTGGCCACCACCACGCGGCGCCTGCTCGACGAGACCACCCCGGGTCTCGGGGAGC
>CAZSNW010000309.1:0-2626 GCA_964608245.1 uncultured Micromonosporaceae bacterium | reverse complement strand
GTACGGGCGACTCCAGTTGATCAACGACCCGGCGCACGGGCTGGTGCTGCGCGGGCTCGACCGGGCGGTGCTGACCGAGGTCGCCAAGAGCAAGAAGCTGGCCGGGATGCTCGGCGCCCGCCTCGACGAGGACACCATCGTGGTGCACGCCAGCGAACGCGGCCGGCTCAAGCAGGCGCTGCTGAAGCTGGGCTGGCCGGCGGAGGACCTGGCCGGCTACGTCGACGGCGAGGCGCACCCGATCACGCTGGAGGAGTCAGGCTGGACCCTGCGGACGTACCAGAAGGAGGCGGTGGAGCACTTCTGGGCCGCCGGCTCCGGGGTGGTGGTGCTGCCCTGTGGGGCGGGCAAGACGCTGGTGGGGGCGGCGGCGATGGCGCAGGCCCAGGCGACCACCCTGATCCTGGTCACCAACACGGTCGCCGGCCGGCAGTGGAAGCGTGAGCTGCTGGCCCGCACCTCACTGACCGAGGACGAGATCGGCGAGTACAGCGGCGAGCGCAAAGAGATCCGGCCGGTCACGATCGCCACGTACCAGGTGCTCACCACCCGCCGCAAGGGTGCCTTCACGCACCTGGAGCTGTTCAACGCCCGCGACTGGGGGCTGGTGGTCTATGACGAGGTGCACCTGCTGCCGGCGCCGATCTTCCGGTTCACCGCCGACCTGCAGGCTCGCCGCCGGATCGGCCTGACCGCCACGCTGATCCGCGAGGACGGTCGGGAGGGCGACGTGTTCAGCCTGATCGGCCCCAAGCGGTACGACGCGCCGTGGCGGGACATCGAGGCGCAGGGCTGGATCGCGCCGGCGGAGTGCACCGAGGTCCGGGTGACGCTCACCGACGCCGAACGCATGGCGTACGCGACCGCCGAGCCGGACGACCGGTACCGGCTGGCGGCGACCGCCCGGACCAAGCTGCCGGTGGTGGAGGCGCTGGTGCGCCGGCACCGGGGCGACCAGGTGCTGGTGATCGGCGCGTACCTCGACCAGCTCCACGAGCTGGCCAGAGTCCTCGACGCGCCGATCGTGCAGGGCGCCACCACGACCCGGGAGCGGGAGCGCCTGCTGGCGGCCTTCCGCGCCGGCGATCTGTCCACTCTGGTGCTCTCCCGGGTGGGGAACTTCTCCATCGACCTGCCGGAGGCGGCGGTCGCCATCCAGGTGTCGGGCACGTTCGGGTCCCGCCAGGAGGAAGCGCAGCGGTTGGGGCGGATCCTGCGCCCCAAGCGGGACGGCCGCCAGGCGCGCTTCTACACCGTGGTGGCGCGGGACACCATCGACACCGAGTACGCCGCGCACCGGCAGCGGTTCCTGGCCGAGCAGGGCTACGGATACACCATCGTGGACGCCGACGACGTCGTCGGCCCGCGCCTGGCCAGCGAGTGACGGGCGCGGGGTTCCCGGCCGGACATCCCGCCGGACGGGGGCGGCCCCACTGTCGCGGGCCCCGGCGGTATCCTCGCCCCACGACGCCGATCGACAAGCGCTGCCGGAGGACGTCATGGAGACCCTGGCCGCCGTCGCCTTCATCGTCGTAGTGGCGGCGATCTTCGCCGGCGTCATCACCCTGGTCGTGGTGGTGGGACGGCGGAACCGGCGCAGCCGGGGCGACCGACAGGCACTGATGGCGCTGGCGCGCGAACGAGGCTGGAGCTACCGGCAGTCCGACGTCGGCACCGCCGACCGGTACCGGGGCAGCCACCCGTTTCCGCAGATCAGCCACAACCTCAGGGTCTCGGACCTGGTGACGGGCGACTTCCGGGGCCGGGCGTGCCGTGGTTTCGAGCTGCGCAGGCTGGTCGGCACCCCGGGCAACCGCCGCGGTGCCGACCGGCGCATGTACGAGTACTACCGCGTCTTCGCGATGGCCACGCCGTTGACCGGCGCGTCGCTGGAGATCCGCGCGGCCGGAGTGGGTGACAAGCTGCTCCGGAAGCTGGGCCGGCGGGGACAGGTGGGCGGGTCGGTGGTGACCGACCCGGAGTTCCGCCAGCGGTTTGAGGTCACCGGCGACGAGGCTCTCGCCCGCGCGCTGTTGCGCACGGACGTCCAGCGGTGGTTGCTGACCGATCCCCGGGCGCAGCAGCTTCCGTTGCGGTTCGTGGACGACGAGGTCATCACCTGGCAGCGGGGCCGGCTGAGACCGGACACTGTCGACCCGGCACTCCAGTGGCTGTCCGAGGTGGTCGACCGGGTCTCGTCGGCGGGGTGGCAGGGCGGTCGACCGTGAGCCCGTCCCCGGCGGCCGGCAGGCTCAGCCGTCGGGGCTGGTCCGGTCCCCCGGAGTCAGCGGTCGCACCGTGCGCAGGAACCGCTGGAAGTCCCCGATCACCGTGGCGAGCTGCCCGACGGTCGAGGTCAGCACCAGTTCCAGCACCACCCGTCGACGTGGGTCGTCGACGTCGAGCAGTGACAGGTAGACCTGCGTCTGCACCAGCTGGCGGGGGGTGCCGTCGACGTCGGCGACCAGCCGCACCACCTGCGAGAAACCGGGAGCGTCCGGGGTGCCGACCTCGCGGCGGTCGGTCACCACCAGCTGCGACGAGGCCCGACGCAACCGTTCCACCGACTCGTCGGCGATCTCCTCCAACGTGGCGACGTCGTTGCGTACCTCACCACTGATGGTGA
>CAZSNW010000308.1:0-2638 GCA_964608245.1 uncultured Micromonosporaceae bacterium | reverse complement strand
TGCAGCGCACCACCAACGGCGTCGGCGCGGTCGACTCCCTGACGCTGGCGCAGATCCAAGCGCTAGACGCGGGCGGCGGGGCGACCGTGCCCACCCTGGCCGAGTATCTCCAGGCAATCCTTGACCTGGAGGCGGCGCAGCCGGATCGGCGTCCACTGTCGACCATTTTCATCAACGTCGCGGATGAGTCACTAGCCTCAGTCACCGCGGCGTACACCGTCGCCACCGACAACACGTTCGCCGCGCTGCACGACAGGTACGTGTGGATCTGGGGCCTCGGCACATCCACCACCGGCGCGACCAACCTGCGCAGCCTGGACGCGACAGCGCCGATCGGCACCTGGCACGGCATCAACAACGCGGCCGACGCCACCGCGATCATGACCATCGCGTCCGCGTTCAACGCCACCACCATCCTCGCGTTCCCCGGGGGCTACGCCGAGTTTCCCGACGCGGTCGACCTGCTCACCGCCGGCGGATACCAGTCCGGCCTGTCCCGCACCGAGAACCTGCTCACGGTGATGCTGGCGCACCAGGACCCTGCGGTCAGCGTCCTGTTCACCCCACACGTGAACAGGTTGCCTTTCTGGCACGAGGACATCACGCACGTCGAGTCGTGGCCGCTGATCCGCCGGCTGCTCCCCGGCTCGCACACGGTGCGGGTGGAAGCCCGGGTGGTGTCCGGCCGGCCGACCGGTGGCGACCCTGACGGGGTGGAGATTCCGGTGCTGGGCGGGGATGTGCAGATGGACGGCACCGCGAAGATTCGCTCGACGTTGCAGCTGACCACTGATGGTGATGGCATGTGGCCCCGGGCGAAGAATACGTTGTTGGCGCCGTACGGCAACGAGGTGTTCGTCCGCTACGGCATAGACCTCGGGTCGCATGTGAAGTGGTGGCCGTTGGGGTACTTCCGCATCCAGTCCCCGGAACAGGACCAGGCACCGGACGGGCCGATCCGGCTGAGCGGCCAGGACCGCATGGCCGGCATCATCCGCGGCCGGTTCCTGGTCCCACGCCAGTACCAGGCCACCGACACCTACGGCGATGTGGTGTCCGAACTGGTCGGCGACATCTACCCGAACGCGGTGATCGCCTGGGACGACAATACCTATCTCAACGTGCTGGGCCGGTCGGTAGTTTTCGAGGAGGACCGGTACGGCGCGCTGCGTGACCTGGTCGACTCGCTTGGGAAGATCGCATGGTGGGACGAGTGGGGGATCCTGCGGATCGCCACCGCGCCGGACCCGGACGAGATCCTGTGGGAGGTCGAGGCCGGTAAGAACGGGGTGCTGCTGGAGTCCGGCCGTCGGCTGAGCGACGACGCGGTACGCAACGCCTGGGTCTACATTGGAGAGGGAACGGACAATCTTTCCCCGGCGCGTGGCGTCGCGGTCGATGACAACCCGCGCTCACCCACCTGGTTCTTCGGAGACTTCGGCCAGGTGCCAGGGTTCCATGCGAGCCCGCTGCTGCTGACCCCGGCGCAGGCGCGTAACGCCGCGTTGGCCCGGCTGCGCCGCACGACCGGCCTCATCTCCAGTGTGGATTTTGGCGTGGTGACCAACCCGATCCTGCGGCCGTACGACCCGATCCGCATCCGGCAGAAGGACCGCAACCGGGAACGGCACGTGGTGGAGCGGGTGGTGATCCCGTTGACGCCAGGGCAGAACATGACCGGGACGACCCGTGAGCAAACCTTCGCCGGAGGAGGTGTGGCGCTGTGACAGCTACCGACGACCTGACGCCGTTGTTGGTGCCGCAGGCGGCAGGGTCGCTGAGACTGGGCCAGGCCCGGGTGCTCGAGTTCGACCCGGACACGTTCGAGGGTGCGGTGGACTGGCAGGGGTCAGTGATCCGGAATCTGCCTGTGGGCGCCGGCCTGGCCGGGTTGACTCTGCGGCCTGGTGACACGGTGATCCTGCACGGGTGGAAGCCCGGCGACGGCGCCGAGAGCTGGTACATAGCGCACAAGCTGGTGGTGCCGGGGACTGATGCGGCGGAACAGGCGATCGCGGCTCTACGTACCGATGCCGGTCGGGCGGTTGCGCTGGCCGTGTTCGGCGAGGCGATCCGCGCGGACAGTGTGGACGATTCGGTGTCGATCGGTGACCAGAACGGCGCTAGTACCTGGATCGACCTCCCAGGGTCGATTGGGCCTACCGTTTCCGACGTCGAGATTTCCGAGTCCGGCCGGGCGTGGGTGTTCATGACCGCCCGCATGTCAGTGGAGACACACACGACCGATGCGCAGATAGTTCAAGCGGCAATGTCCTACGAGATATCGGGTGCCACGTCTCGTGCCCCGGACCTGGCCCGCGCGCTGGAGCTAGAGCACATCGGACAGACGGTTGGCGACGACGACACGAACGTTGTCTTCGTGACGATGACTCGGGCACATGTGGCTACTGCGCTGAACCCCGGCGTGCACACGTTCCAGGCCAAGTACACAGCTTTGGTTGCCGGCAGCGGCGCGCGGGCGACGTTCTCGCGTCGCGAGTTGCAGGTCATCCCATTCTAGGAGGGCAGGATGCCGATCTACCGGGACATCTACGACGGGCCGCCACGGTCGCACGGCGGGCCCGGCCTAGAGCGCGTCCCGGGCGATCGCCTGGAGTCGATGCTCCCACAGGTGCCG
>CAZSNW010000307.1:0-2685 GCA_964608245.1 uncultured Micromonosporaceae bacterium | reverse complement strand
CAGCGCCAACCCGGCCGTCACGGTCAAGCGGCTGCCGTCGCACCAGGGTGTGTCGGTCGGCGTCGGCTATTTCCACATCATCGTGGTACGCCCGGACGGCAAGGCGGTCGCCTGGGGGAGGAACGACCACGGTCAGCTGGGTAACGGCACCAACCAGCACGGCTCGACCCCGACGGTCGTCAGCCTCAACCACGCCAAGCAGGTGGACGCGGGCATGTTCCACTCGGTCGCGGTCCACCTCGACCCGACCCTCCTGTCGCACGGCGGCTGATCCCACCCGGTACGAGGTCTGGGGCCGGACCCCGCTCTGCCCGCTGGGCCGGCCCATGTGAAGGGAGTACACATGAGACGCACGATTGCGCGCATCGTCGCGGTGGCTGCATCGACGACGCTGCTGCTCGCCGGAGCCACCACGCCCGTGCAGGCCCAGGTGCTGCCGTTGCCGGGGTTCCAGAGCGTGGCCGCCTGGGGAGACAACATCTTCGGTCAACTCGGCGACGGAACGACGTTCCTCGGATTGACACCGGTCACCACGCTCGGCGTATCCGGAGCCACAAAGGTCGCCGCCGGTCGGTTCCACAGCCTTGCGATCACGTCGGGCGGCAAGCTGTGGACCTGGGGGCTCAACACCGACAACCAGTTGGGGCACAGCTTCACCGAGCCGTTCGTCACCGTCCCGACGGAGTTGCCCCTGACCGGTGTGATCGACGCGGCAGGCGGCGAGGACCACAGCCTGGCGGTGACCTCCGACGGTCGGGTGTGGGCCTGGGGCAACAACGACTTCGGTCAGCTCGGTCACGGCATTTCGAGGGTTCCGGATCACCTGCCGACGCGGGTGCGGGGCCTGACCGACGTGGTGGCGGTGGCAGCCGGTCACGACTTCAGCCTGGCCCTGCGTTCGGACGGCACGGTCTGGGGCTGGGGGAGGAACCTGCACGGCCAGCTGCCCGGTGTCACCCTCCTCGGGGGGCACACGTTCGAGCCGGCCCAACTGGAGGGCCTGAGCAACGTCGTCGCCATCGCCGCGGGGGCCAGGCACGGCGTGGCGCTCGTCGCCGAGCCGGACGGGTCCCGCACCGTGTACACCTGGGGCCACAACGCCGCTGGTCAGCTCGGCGACGTCGACCGGTGTGTGTTGTTCCTCTGCATCCACCCGGTGCCGCAGCCGGTGCCGGAGCTGGCCGACATCGTCTCGATCGCCGCCGGCAACACCACGTCCGCGGCGATCGGCTCCGACGGCACCGTCTTCACCTGGGGCGCCTTGAGCAACGGTGACCCGGTCAGCGGCGACCTGTCCGTCACGGTCCGCCGGCTGCCGTCCCACCAGGGCGTGTCGGTCGGCGTCGGCTACAACCACATGGTCGTCGTCCGCCCGGACGGCACGGCGGTCGCCTGGGGGCTCAACGACGTGGGGCAGCTGGGCGACCCCACGGTGCTGCTGGCGGTGGATCCGGTCCAGGTGGTCGGTCTGACCCGGGCCAAGCAGGTGGCCGCGGGCGACAGCTTCTCGCTCGCGGTGGTCAGCCGGAAGCTGATCGTTCAGCCGTAGCGCGACTGGTTCCGCGTGGTCGGGTCGGGGGCGCCCCCCCCGGGGGGGGGGGCCGCCCCCCCCGTGGCGGGCACGCGGCCCCCCCGGCGCCACGGCCGACCCCCGCTTGCCGTCCTCTCGGCCCGACCGGCTCACCGGCCGACCAGCTCGACCGTCTGATCGGCGATCTCCCGTTCCTCGTCGGTCGGCACCACGCACACCGTCACCTCGGCACCGTCGGGGGAGACGACCCGCTCGGCGTCACCGGGCGCCTCGTTGCGCACCGGGTCGACCGTGATGCCCAGGCGCTCCAGGCCCGCCAGCGCCGCTGCGCGTACCGGGGCGGCGTTCTCACCGACCCCGGCGGTGAAGGTGACCGCGTCCACCCGCCCCAGCACCGCGCAGTACGCCCCGACGTAGCTCTTGATCCGGTGGCAGTAGACGTCGAAGGCCAGCGCCGCGTCCGGGTCGCCGGCGGCGCGCGCGGCGAGCAGCGCCCGCATGTCGTTGACGCCGGCGAGCCCGTACAGTCCGCTGCGCCGGTTGAGCAGCTCGTCGATCTCGTCGACGGTCATGCCGGCGACCCGGTGCAGGTGGAAGACCACCGCCGGGTCGATGTCCCCGCTGCGGGTGCCCATGACCAGCCCCTCCAGCGGAGTGAGCCCCATCGAGGTGGCCACGCTGCGACCGCCGGCGACCGCGCAGGCGCTGGCCCCGTTGCCGAGGTGCAGGGTGATCAGGTTCAGCTCCTCCAGCGGCCGCCCGAGCAGCGCGGCGGTGCGACGCGCCACGTACCGGTGGGAGATGCCGTGGAAGCCGTACCGGAGGATCCCGTACGCCCGGGCGGTGGCCGCGTCGATCGCGTACGTGGCGGCGACCGGCGGCAGCGTGCGGTGGAACGCGGTGTCGAACACGGCCACCTGCGGCAGGTGCGGCAGCAGCCGGCGCGTGGCGCGGATGCCCGCCAGGTTCGCCGGGTTGTGCAGGGGCGCGAGCGGCACGAGCTCCTCGATCGCCTCGCAGACGGCGTCGTCGACGAGCACCGGTTCGCGGAACCGCTCGCCGCCGTGCACCACCCGGTGGCCGACGGCCACCAGCCCGGAGGTGTCCACCACCTCCAAGACCCGGCGCCGGGCCGCGTCGTGGTCGGCGGCGCC
>CAZSNW010000306.1:0-2706 GCA_964608245.1 uncultured Micromonosporaceae bacterium | reverse complement strand
GTACTCGCCGCTCAAGCGGGCGCTGGACGCGTTCATCGACTCCAGTCAGCGGCACGTCTCCGGTGACGTCCGGCTGCTGCTGCACGGTGGCCGCGCGGTGGTGACCGGTCGGCGCTCGGAGGCGTCGCTGTACGACTTCGGGCTGGCCACCTACGACACCGGTGACACGTTCGACCAGTCGCTGGCCAAGGGCTTCGTCCAGCTGTGGGGTCTGCCGAGCCGGCTGGCCGCCGCCCGGGACGCGCGGCTGGGCGGGCCGACTGCGCAGTAGAGCCGCTCGAGCGCGCGGGTCACCCCACCGCGGGACGGCTTTGTGTCCGGACACGTGCCCGTCCGGGACCGGACGGGTGGCCTTCCATCTACAGTGTCCGATCCGCGGTGGGGTGGCCGATGGACACCGACGCCAGGTCACGTGTGGTCGGCCGGGTGGTGGCCGGGGTGGTGGCGCTGTCTTCCCTCGCGCTGACGTCCGGTGCCGCACCGACCGCCAGCTGCGCGCTCCCGCCACCGGCACGGTCACCGTCAACGTGATGCTGCGGGACGGTGCCGGTCGGGGGTGCGGCCGACGAGATCCGACGTCTCGTCCCGGCGGTGTCACCGCAGAACCCCGCCATCCGACTCCAGGTCGTCGTCTTCGAGTGACCCAGGGTTTCTCTCGTGTGGACGCCGTCTCCGGCCGGCAGTAGCGTGGGAGGACCCGAGGCTCGCAGAGGGTCGTCACCTGCCGGCGGCGTGACGACCGCGACGACCGGAGGTGCGAGCGATGGTGCGGTCGCATCGGAGGCGGTGGCCCGGGTACGCCGCCGCACTGGTGGTCACGCTCGCGTCCGCCACGGGGTGCAACGTGTGGACGACGTCCACCGAAGGCGTCGACCGCGTGATCTACACGTCGGACGACCCTCGTATCGCCGTCCACGATCTCGGAGACGGCGGGATGGACGCCCTGCTCACCGGGACTCTCTGGTACGACCCGGAGAGCCGGTGCCTGTTCGTCCGCCAGGACGGCCACGACGACCGGGAGGTGCTGGTCGGCGTGGTGTGGCCGCGCGGCACCCGGCCGGTGATCGTCCACGACGGTGTGCGGGGAGTGGACGTACCCCGCGTGGGCCTCATTCGCACCGGTGACCGGGTGGACTTCGCCGGCGGCTACGTGTCATCCGGGAGGTTCGAGGTCCCCGAGGGGTGCGCGACCGAGGAGATCTTCGTGGTCACCCCGTAACATATCGAATGATCAATGATCGCCGTTCTTCGGTCGCTGTCGTGCCGGCCGGAACGGTCCGCTGCGGCCGGACCGACGCTGCGGAGGGTGACGTGACGACTCGGTTGCTGCGTGCGGTGGCGCCCCTGGTGGCGGTGACGTTCCTGCTGGCCGCCTGCGGCCGCGACGACCCCGGACCGCCGAGGGTGGTCGGGGACGACCCGCGGATCCTCGTGTCGGACTCGGGCGGCTCGGAGCAGACCGTCGGGGTCGCCGGCACGGTCGAGTACGACCCGCAGGACCGGTGCATCTACGTGATGGTCGGCGACGTGCGCCACACCGCCGTCTGGCCGCACGGCACCAGGCCGGTCGTCGAGGACGGCAAGCGAGGGGTGAGGGTCCCGGACGTCGGCGTCATCCTCGAGGGGCAGACCTTCGACGCGGGCGGTGACCTCTCAGGTGTGGCGGCCCGCGAGACACCCTTCGCCGATGACGACTGTGTCGTACCGGGCGGCTTCGTCCTCGGGATCGCCTCGGTGAACGTGATCGGCGAGTGACCGTCGGTTTGAGCCCGGGGAGACGACCGGACCGGCTAGCCGCGCCCCCGCAGGCCCGCCCGGCGGCCCGACCGGCAGAATGGGTCGGGTGAGCGGGGTGCGGTTGTGGGGCGGCCGGTTCGCCGGCGGCCCGGCGGAGGCGATGGCCAGGCTGTCGGTCAGCGTGCACTTCGACTGGCGCCTGGCCCCGTACGACCTGCTCGCCTCCCGCGCCCACGCCCGGGTGCTGGCCCGCGCCGGGCTGCTGGACGCCGACGAACTCGGCAAGATCCTCGCCGCCCTGGACGACCTGGAGGCGGCCTGCGCCTCCGGGGAGTTCCGGCCCACGGTCGAGGACGAGGACGTGCACACCGCCCTGGAGCGGGGGCTGCTGGAACGACTCGGGGCGCTCGGCGGCAAGCTGCGCGCCGGCCGGTCCCGCAACGACCAGATCGCCACCGACCTGCGGTTGTACCTGCGGGAGCACGCCCGTGGCGTGGCGGGGCGGCTGGTGGAGCTCGCGCAGGCGCTGGTCGACCAGGCGGAACGCCACGTCGCCACCCCCGCGCCGGGGATGACCCACCTGCAGCACGCCCAACCGGTGACCTTCGGGCACTGGTTGCTCGCGCACGTCCACCCGCTGCTTCGGGACCTGGCGCGCCTTGCGGACTGGGACGCCCGGGCCGCGGTGTGCCCGCTCGGCGCCGGGGCGCTCGCCGGGTCGTCGCTGCCGCTCGACCCCGCCGCGGTCGCCGCCGAGCTGGGGTTCGACACGCCGGCGCCGAACTCGATGGACGCGGTGGCCGACCGGGACTTCGTCGCCGAGTTCCTGTTCGTCGCGGCCCTGACCGGGGTGCACCTGTCCCGGCTGGGGGAGGAGATCGTCCTGTGGACCTCCCAGGAGTTCGGCTGGGTGGAGCTGGCCGACGCGTTCGCCACCGGGTCGTCGATCATGTCGCAGAAGAAGAACCC
>CAZSNW010000305.1:0-2710 GCA_964608245.1 uncultured Micromonosporaceae bacterium | reverse complement strand
CGAGGCGCTGGTGATCTGGGAGGCCCAGTTCGGCGACTTCGCCAACGGCGCCCAGTCGGTGATCGACGAGTTCATCACCTCCGGTGAGCGCAAGTGGGGGCAGCGGTCGGCGGTGACGATCCTGCTGCCGCACGGCCACGAGGGACAGGGCCCGGACCACACCTCCGGGCGGCCGGAGCGCTGGCTGCAGCAGGCGGCCGAGGACAACCTCCGGATCGCCAACCCGACCACCCCGGCCAACTTCTTCCACCTGCTGCGCCGGCAGGCCCTGTCGCCGAAGCGCAAGCCGCTGGTGGTGTTCACGCCCAAGTCGCTGCTGCGCCACCGACTGTGCGTGTCGGCGCTGTCGGAGTTCACCAGCGGCGGGTTCCGTCCGGTGATCGGCGACGACACGGTCGACCCGCAGGCGGTGAAGCGGGTGCTGCTGTGCACCGGCAAGGTCTACTACGACCTGGCGCAGGCCCGGACCGAGGCCGGTCGGGACGACACCGCCCTGGTCCGGCTGGAGCAGCTCTACCCGCTGCCGGTTGACGAGGTCCGCGCGGCGCTGGCCGCCTACCCGAACGCCGAGGACCTGGTGTGGGTGCAGGAGGAGCCGGCCAACCAGGGTGCGTGGTCGTACATCGCGCTCAACCTGCTGGAGCACCTGGACGGCGTACGGCTGCGGAGGATCTCGCGACCGGCCGCCGCGGCGACGGCGGTCGGTTCGCCGAAGGTCCACGAGCTGGAGCAGGAGGCGTTGATGCGCGCGGCCATGCCGCCGGCGCGGTGACCGTGGGCTCCGACACGGGCGCGGGCGGTTGCACGAGGAGGAGGGATGTACTTCACCGACCGCGGTATCGAGGAGCTGACCGAGCGCCGGGGCGAGGAGGAGGTCACTCTGGAGTGGCTGGCCGAACGGCTGCGTGACTTCGTGGACCTGCACCCGGAGTTCGAGACGGCGGTCGACCGGCTCGCCACCTGGCTGGCGCGCCTGGACGACGACCTCGACGACTGACACCGGGGTGGTCCGGGCGGCACGCCGCCCGGACCACCCTCACGGGTCGCCTTCTGCTTCAAGATCCTCATGTGGTTGTCGCCCGGCTCCCTGTGCGGTTGTCGCCCGGCCGGGGTACTTGCACGGCCCTGCTAACGTGCCGGTCTGACACCTGGCGGGTGGCCGCCGCGTCCGGTGACCTCTCGCGAGACAACCGATCAACCAGGTGAGACTGTCCTTTTTCGGGCTGATCGACGGGACAGGCGCTGTCGTGTGCTCTGCACCCATAACACGGATGTAGGGCCAACTCGATATCTATTGCGCCGCATCAATCTTGTCTAGCTTGTTGGCGACGGGGCGGTGACGCCCCGTTGTCCGTACCCGTCCCTGGACCGGACCGTCCACGGACGGCCCCGGTACGGACCGGTAGGCCCCGACGGCAATCCCGACGGTGGCGCTTTCTCGTATGTGGAGGCCCGAATGGCACAGTTATCCACTGGACGTCGGTGGGGGATGCTGAGCGGCGCGGCCCTGGCCGCGACGCTCGCTGCGACCCTCACGGCGACCCCCGTGCACGCGCAGGAGGGTACGATCCTCGGCTTCGGTGTGGCCAACGCCGTACCCAACTCGTACCTGGTCGTCCTCGAGGACCACGCTGCCGCCCGCGGCGTCGAGGCGCAGGCCCGGGCTCTCGCGAACCGCTTCGGCGGTGAGATCGGGTTCGTCTACGATGCCGCGATCAACGGCTTCTCGATCACGATGGACGAGAAGGCGGCCCGTCGGCTGGCCGCCCACCCGGCGGTGAAGTACGTCGAGCAGGACATGAAGGTCCAGCTCGCGATCACGCAGAACAACCCGCCGTCGTGGGGTCTCGACCGTATCGACCAGCGGAACCTGCCGCTGAACAACGTGTACGAGTACCCGACCACCGCGTCGAACGTGAACATCTACATCCTGGACACCGGTGTCCGGCTCACCCACAACGACTTCGGCGGGCGCGCCTTCACCGGGTTCGACGCGATCACCTCGGGTGGCTCGGCGTCCGACTGCAACGGCCACGGCACCCACGTCGCCGGCACCGCCGCCGGCAACAACTACGGCGTGGCCAAGGGTGCCCGGATCTACGCTGTGCGCGTGCTGAACTGCTCCGGCAGCGGCACCACCGCGCAGATCGTCGCCGGCATCAACTGGGTGACCAACAACCACATCAAGCCGGCCGTGGCGAACATGAGCCTGGGCGGCAACGGCAACAACACCACCATGAACAACGCGGTGGCGAACTCGATCGCCGCCGGTGTGACCTACGCGATCGCGGCCGGTAACAGCAACGCCAACGCGTGCAACTTCTCGCCGGCGCGGGTCTCCACGGCGATCACGGTGGGCTCCACGCAGAGCAACGACGCCCGGTCGTCGTTCTCCAACTACGGCACCTGCGTGGACATCTTTGCTCCGGGTACCTCGATCACCTCGGCGTGGTACACGAGCAACACCGCCACCAACACCATCAGCGGTACGTCGATGGCGTCCCCGCACGTGGCCGGTGCCGCCGCGCTGATCCTGGCGCAGAACCCGAGCCTGACCCCGGCTCAGGTCAAGTCGCAGATGATCAGCAACGCGACGACCGGCGTGATCAGCAACCCGGGTAGCGGTTCGCCGAACCGGCTGCTGTTCGTGAACACCGGTGGTGGTGGCACGCCGCCTCCGCCGCCTCCGCCGCCGCCGGGTGGCACGATC
>CAZSNW010000304.1:0-2722 GCA_964608245.1 uncultured Micromonosporaceae bacterium | reverse complement strand
GTCGCCATGGCCACAGGCCATGGCGACGCCCAACAGCGCCGTCACGTCAAGCGCGGCCGTCGGCCGTCTCCCAGAGGCCGAGGATGTTGCCCTCCGGGTCGCGGAAGTACGCGACGAAGCCCATGTCCATGATCGGGGTGCGCCCGCGTATCACCTCGCCGCCCAGCCTCAGGATGCGGTCGAGGGCCCGTTCGATGTTCTCGACGTCGATGAGCACGGTCGGCCCGCCCGTCCACGGCAGGCGGGAGAACATGCCGCCGTTGATGGCACCCGGCATCTTCGGCACGCCCCGCTCGTCCACCTCCGTGGTGGTCACGAGCAGATAGGGGTAGGGCAGGCCCGGCGCATCGTCGATCGTCCAGCCGAAGGCGTCGTGGTAGAACTCCCTCGCCCGGTCCAGGTCGTTGGCAGGGAGCTCGAAATGGACGACCTGACCCGCCATCGCGTCACCCCCGTTGGTCGCCGACCGGGGCCGTGGCGACCCCGCAACGCCAGACTATCCGCGGGGTTCGGGCTGGTCCGACGCTCGCCGAAGACCGCGCGTACCTCCCGCCACGCCGGTCACTCCGGTTGCGTCGCGACCCGCAGGAACGCCCGCTGCACCGGGGTGAATTCGGCGGTCTCCAGGGCCGACACCTCGACCAGGGCGCTCTCCTTCTCGTACCCGTCGAGGTCGGTCCACGGGCCGCCTTCCCCGGCGTGCCGGCTCGCCTCCCCGGTGAACACCGCGTGGAGGAAGTCCGGGTGCGGGTAGGGGTAGTCGGCCGGCGGTGTCTTCACGTGCCGGTAGTGCACGAACCCCAGTGGCCGCAGGCTGCCCTCGTCCAACAGCCAGCCGGTCTCCTCGTACACCTCCCGGCGCGCGGTCTCCTCGTAGCTCTCCCCCGGCTCGCGACGGCCACCCGGCCACGGGTGCAACCCGCCGGGCACCCGGCACACCACCACCGCGCCGCCGACCCGCACGATGCACCGCACCGAGGTCACCAGGACCGTCGGCAGCGGCGTCCACACCGGGTACGCGGCGACGTCGAGCACCACGCCGCTGCCCCAGACGACCCGGTCGGTGGCCGCCGGCTTCAACGTCGACAGCAGCGCGACCAGCTCCGGGTGCGGGACACCGAACCCTGGACGCGCCCCGCCGCCCGCAGCCGCCGGTAGGTCACGCATTCTCGGCCCAGGTACGCCAGTCGTCGATCACCCCGTACAACACCGGAGTGAACCACGTCGGGGCGGAGCGGCGGAACACCCCCGGCGGGGATGCGCCGACACCGGCCGGCACCACGCCGACGAGCCGCGGCAGGAACTCGGCCAGGTTGGTCCAGTGCACGAGCTCCGGCTCCAGCGGCCAGGCGCCGACCACCAGGTGGGCCGGGACCGAACGGCGCTCGAGCGCCTCCAGGGTGAGCGCGGTGTGGTTGAGGGTGCCGAGCCCGGCCCGGGTCACCACCACCGCGGTGGCGCCGATCGTCACCGCGAGGTCCGCCACCGTCCACGGCTCACCGTCGGACCGGGTGCCCATCGGCACGAGCAGCCCGCCCGCGCCCTCGACCAGCACCAGGTCGTACTCCTTGGCCAGGCCCTGGACCGCGTCCACCGCGTCATCGAAGTCCAGCGGCGGCAGGTCGGCCTCCCGGGCGGCGATCAACGGCGCGAGCGGGTCCGGGTAGCGGACGAGCGTCTCGGCGCGGGCCGGCAGCGCGAGCCGCACCACCTCCTCCACGTCCCCGGGCTCGGAGTCGAGGGTGCCGGTCTGCGCGGGCTTGAGCACCGCCACCCGCAGCCCGGCGGCCACCGCGGTGGCTGTGATCGCCGCGGTCACCACGGTCTTGCCCACCCCGGTGTCGGTGCCGGTGACCAGCACCGCACCGGTCAGCGGCACCGATACCTCCTCGTCCGGCGACCCGCCGTCGCCGTCGTGCGGCCCGTCCGGCGGCGGACCGGCCTCGTCCGCGCCGTCTCCGTCGACCGGTACGCCGTCCGCCCCGACGTCGACCGGTGCGACCTCGGCCTGGCCGACCCAGGCCGGTGCCACTCCGACCCACCCGGGGCCGACGGGTGGCGGTTCGACCGGCCGGGCCGGTGGCGGGTCGGCCCGGCGGGGCCGGAACGGGATGACGTTGTCCAGCCCGGGGTCGGCCGGTGGGGCCGTCTCCTCCTCCCCCGCGTCCGGTGGCCAGGGCCCGATCGGGCCTGCGGGTGGTTCATGTCCGGGGGTCACGGCGCCGTCTCCACGATCACCTCCAACGCCCGGCGGTACGCCTCGCGTGGCACCCCGACGTTGACAGTCAACCGTAGCCTTGACCTCTTGTCGGGTGTGGAGGGTGGGCGGAAGCAGCCGACCGCCACCCCGCGCGCGCGGCACGCGTCGGCCCACGCGGTCGCCTCGGCCGGGCCGGGCGCGGTCACCGACACCACCCCGGCGGCCGGCTGCGACACCTCCAGCCCGGCGCGGCGGAACCGGTCCACCGCGTACGCCACCCGGTCGGCGAGCTCCGCCCGCAGGTGGTCGCCGGCCCGGGCGAGCCCGACCGCGGCGAGCGCACCCGCGGCCACCGCGGGCGGCAGCGCGGTGTCGAAGATGAACGGCCGCCCGGTGTCCAGCAGGTGCTGGCGCAGCGGCAGCGGGCCGGCGACCACCCCGCCGGCGGCGCCGAGCGCCTTGGACAGGGTGGCGGTGACCACGATGTCGGGTTCCCCGGCCAGGCCGGCGGCGGCGAGCCCG
>CAZSNW010000303.1:0-2724 GCA_964608245.1 uncultured Micromonosporaceae bacterium | reverse complement strand
ACCTTGTAGAAGTCGCGGATGTCGTAGCCGCCGTCGCGCAGCGGCGAGTCGTAGAACGGCGGCAGCCAGATGCAGTCCACGCCCAGCCACGCCAGGTAGTCCAGCCGGCGGAGCAGCCCGGCCAGGTCACCGGACCCGTCGGCGTTGTGGTCGAAGAACGCGCGGACCAGCACCTCGTAGAAGACCGCGCGCTGGAACCACAGCGGGTCCGTCGGCAGCGCCCGGGCGCGCTGGAAGTCACCGGAGACCGGGTGTTCGACGACACCGTTGTCGGCCAGGTGGCTGCCCAGGGTCGGGTCGGGCGGCTCCCTGGTGATGTCGAAGCGCCGCTCAGCCCCCTGCATGTCGGGTGCGATGCCCGGCGGGCCCGGCGGCGAAACCCCCGGCCCGGGTACGCCGGGCGACCCTGCTCAGGTACGGCGGAGCGACCTCGTCAATCGCGCCAGAGGACGTCCACCGGTGCCACGGTCAGGCGGTTCTCCACCTGCTGGGCCTGCTCCCCGGTGGTGAGCAGGAGCCCCGCCACGAACCGGTCGCCGACCCGGTCGCGCAGGTGCCGCAGTCCGGCGAGCGCCGCCGGGGTGACGCGACTTGCGGCCTTGACCTCGATCGCGGCGATCCGGCCGTCCGGGGTCTCCAGCACGAGGTCCACCTCCACCCCGTCACCGGTGCGGTAGTGGTACGCGGTGACCCGCTGGTGTGACCAGCCGGCCTGCTTGAGGATCTCCGTGACGACGAACGTCTCCAGCAGCGCGCCGAACCGGCGGACCGCGTCGGGGTCGACCGGCGAGAGGCGTTCGGCCGTGACCCCCTGCAGGTGGGCGGCGAGACCGCTGTCGACCAGGTGGAGCTTGGGTCGGCGGCCGATCCTGGCGGCCAGGTTGGTCGACCACGCCGGCAGGCGCACGACGAGGTAGATCAACTCCAACAGCCGGAGGTACTCGCCGGCCTGGTCGCGGCCGAGTCCCGCGTCCCGCCCCATCTCGGCGACGTTGAGGACCTGCGCCGTCCGGTCAGCGGCCAGGCGCAGGAACCGCGCCAACGTTTCGGGGCGGCGCAGCGGCGCGACGTCCGCGCCGGCGCGCTCGACGATGAGTGTGGCGAGGCTGTCCAGCCACCGGCTGCGGGGCTCGGGCGGCAGGCTGACCGCGATCGGGTACCCGCCGCGCAGGACCAGTTCCACCAGCTCGGCCCGGCCGGTGGCCGAGGCGCGGCGGACGGTGGCCAGCGACCCGTCGAAGAGGCGGTCGACCACCGGGGCGGCGCCCGGCACGAGCTCGGCCATCGCGAACGGCCACAGAGTGTGCAGCTCGACCCGGCCCGTCAGGTAGTCGGCGAGCTCGGGCACCACCTGGTGGCGGGCCGACCCGGTCAGCACGTAGCGGCCGGGTCGGCGGTCGCGGTTCAACTCGGCCTTGATCGCCGCAAGGACCTCCGGAGCACGCTGGAACTCGTCGATCACCACCGGCTCGGGCAGGTCGCGCACGAACGCACCGGGGTCGCTCCTCGCCAGCGCCTGCACGGCGGGATCGTCGAGGTCCAGCAGCGTGCCACCGACCGTCCCGATCAGCTGCCGGGCGAGGGTGCTCTTGCCGGAGGTGCGCGGACCGGTGACGGCGACCACCGGGCTGGTCTCGAGCGCGCGATGGATCACCGGCTCGAGCAGCCGCGGTACCCGGTCACCCGACAACATGAGGGGAGCTTACCCGACAATTGTGGCATGATCCACCCGACAATTGACGAACGATTCCTCCGATAACGTGACGTCTGTACGACATCGGCTACTCGGCGGCGCGCGTACGCCTCGCGGACGGATCGGGTCCCAGGTGGGTCACGGGTGGCGGTGGACGGTGAAGATGTGCGCCGGCTCGACGCGCGGGTCGAGCCGGATCGCGTTGCGCCGCCCCCAGTGGTAGGTCTCGCCGGTCAGCTCGTCCCGGACCATGAAACGCTCGTGGTCGGCCATTCCCAGGGCGTCCATGTCCAGGGTGACGTTGGCCCAGTGCACGTTCACCGGGTCGAACGAGCACACCACCAGCACCGCCGACCCGTCGTCCGGGTCGCGCTTGGAGTAGCAGAGCATCGCGTCGTTGTCGACCGGGTGGAAGTGGAGGTTGCGCAGCCAGTGCAGGGCCGGCTGGTCGCGCCGGATCTCGTTGAGCCGTTTGATGAACGGTGCGAGCGACGTACCGGCCGCCTCCGCCGCCTCCCAGTCGCGGGGCCGCAGCTGGTACTTCTCGTTGTCCAGGTACTCCTCCACCCCTGGGCGGGCCTCGTGCTCGAACAGCTCGTAGCCGGCGTAGACGCCCCACGACGGTGACAGGGTGGCCGCCAGCACCGCCCGGATCTTGAACATGGGCGGGCCGCCGTGCTGCAGCTGCGGGGTGAGGATGTCCGGGGTGTTCGGCCAGAAGTTGGGCCGCATGTAGTGGGCGGCGTCGACGAGTTCGAGGCAGTAGTCGCGGAGTTCGGCGGGGCTGGTCCGCCAGGTGAAGTAGGTGTAGGACTGGCTGAAGCCGATCTTGGCCAGCGCGTGCATGACCGCCGGCCGGGTGAACGCCTCCGACAGGAACAGCACGTCAGGGTTGTCCTGTTTGATCTCGGTGATCAGCCAGTGCCAGAAGTCGATCGGCTTGGTGTGCGGGTTGTCGACCCGGAAGATGCGTACGCCCTGGGCGATCCAGTGCCGCACCACGCGGAGGATCTCCGCGCGGATGCCGGCCG
>CAZSNW010000302.1:211-2725 GCA_964608245.1 uncultured Micromonosporaceae bacterium | reverse complement strand
CCACGCCGGGCAGCGCCAGCTCCGCCAGCAGGTCGGTGCCGGTCACCAGGTTGCGGGCCGACCGGGTGAACAGCGGGTAGAACTCGCTCCCCCGTCGCCGGGACCGGAACCGCACCGCTCACCTCACAGGGTTCGACCGCCACCGTCGGTGGCCGCCATCCTACGCCGACGCCGGCCGCCGCCCGGTCGTCAGTCGTCGTCCAGGGGTGCCACCTCGGCCAGGAAGGCGCGGTACTCGGAGGCGAACGGCTCGGTGCCGTCACCGAGCGCCTGCTGCAGCCACTCCGCCGCCTCCATGGCGTTGGCCACCACGTCCTCCGGGTAGCCGAGGGCCACCCGGTTGGCGGCGAACTCGTCCTCGTCCCGCAGCTCCACCAGCCCGGTGCCGCGGCGCCGCACCACGTCCAGGTCCAGGTCGACCAGGTCCACGGTGTGGTCGCCCTGCCACCGCGCCGGCGTGGTGATGTCGCAGTACACCTCGCTGGTCCGCGGCTTCGGGTTGAACATCGCCGTCCACCACGCGTGGGGCGGCACCAGCAGTACGAACGGGATCCGTTCCACCGAGGGGCCGCCGTGGTAGACCGACCGGGTGCCGATGTCCACGCCCAGCCAGGTCCCGTAGTCGCCCGCCCCCAGCCGGCGCGCCGGGTAGTCCCGGTGGGCCCGGCCGTCTTACTTCTGGTAACGCACCCGTACCACGTCCGCCACGCCCGGCACTCTACCGGCCGGTGCGCGCGATCCGGTACGCGCAACGGTACGGTTACCCGGGTGACCGGCCGCCCCGCCTCCACGACCGCCCCGCCGGACCTGGACACGCTGCTTGCGGCGGCGGTGGCCGCGGTGCCCGGCGGCGTGCCGCGGCCCGGCCAGCAGCGGATGGCCGCCGCGGTGGCCCGCGCGTACGCCCGCGGGGAGCACCTGCTCGTGCAGGCCGGCACCGGCACCGGCAAGTCGCTGGCGTACCTGGTGCCGGCGCTGCTCGTCGAACCGCCGGTGGTCATCTCCACCGCCACCCTGGCGCTCCAGTCCCAGCTGGTCGACAAGGACCTGCCGCGGCTGGCCGACGCGGTGGCACCCCTGCTGGGCCGGCGGCCCACCTTCGCGGTGCTCAAGGGCCGGCACCACTACCTGTGCCTGGCGAAGCTGGAGCGGACCGTCGCCGACGACGGGCAGGAGGCGCTGTTCGAGGCCGACGGCGAGGGCGCGAGGTGGCTGGGGGAGGCCGGCCGGCTCGGCCGGCAGATCCAGCGGCTGCGCGACTGGGCGCTGGAGACGGAGACCGGGGACCGGGACGAGCTGGACCCGGGGGTGGACGACACCGCCTGGCGGCTGGTGTCGATGCCGGCGCGGGAGTGCGTGGGCGCCGCCCGCTGCCCGTTCGGCGCCGAGTGCTTCGCCGAGGCGTCCCGGGACCGGGCGCGCACCGCCGACCTGGTGGTGACCAACCACAGCCTGCTCGCCGCCGACATGCTGGCCGGGCGGCACATCATCCCGCCGCACCGGCTGCTCGTGGTGGACGAGGCGCACGACCTGGCCGACCGGGTGTCGTCGGCGGCGCAGGCGGAGCTGTCGGCCGAGGCGGTGGACCGGACGGTCCGCCGGGCCCGGTCGTTGCTGGAGCCCGAGTTGACCGAGGCGCTGTCCGAGGCCGCGGACGCGCTGGCGGTCGGTCTGGCGGACGCGCCGGCCGGCCGGATCGTCGGCGCCCTGCCGCCGGCGCTGCACGAGGCGTGCGTCCTGGTCGACGCCGCGGCCCGGGCGGCGGTGACCGCCATCGGTGAGATCCGCGCCGACGACCCCGACGCGGTACGCAAGCAGCCGGTGCGGGCGGCGTTGGAGGAGCTGTCGGCCACCGCCCAGCGGCTGGTCGCCGCCGACCCGGCGGACGTGGCCTGGGTGGAGCGGCCGGAGGTGCCGGGCGGGGGCCGCCGGGCGCTGGTGGTGGCGCCGCTGTCGGTGGCCGGGCTGCTCGCCGGCCACCTGTACCGCGACCGGGTGGTGGTCGCCACCTCCGCCACCCTCACGCTGGGCGGGCGGTTCGACACCATCGCCCGGGCGCTCGGCCTGCCGCCGGAGGGCCGGCGTGACTCCGACGCGGACGGCGCCGACGACGACCGGCCGGAGACGACCGGCACCGGTGGTGCGGACGACCGCGCGCCCGTCGTCCGATGGTCCGCTGTGGACGTCGGCTCGCCGTTCGACTACCGGCGGCAGGGGATCCTCTACGTCGCCGCCCACCTGCCCCGGCCGCGGGAGTCCGGACTGCCGCCGGCCGCCGCCGAGGAGCTGGTCCGGCTGGTGAACGCGCTCGGCGGGCGTACGCTCGGGCTCTTCTCGTCCCGGAAGGCTGCCGAGACCGCCGCCGAGGTGCTGCGGTCGCGGACCAGGCTCACCGTGCTGCTGCAGGGCGAGGAGGCGTTGCCGCTGCTGGTCCGCCGGTTCCGGGAGGAGCCGGAGAGCTGCCTGCTCGGGGTGATGTCGCTGTGGCAGGGGGTGGACGTGCCGGGCGACGCA
>CAZSNW010000302.1:0-201 GCA_964608245.1 uncultured Micromonosporaceae bacterium | reverse complement strand
GTGATCGACCGGCTGCCGTTCCCCCGGCCGGACGAGCCGCGGGCCGCGGCCCGGGCGGCCGCGGTGGACGCCGCCGGCGGCTCCGGCTTCGCCGCGGTGAGCGTGCCGGTGGCGGCGGTCCGGCTGGCGCAGGGCGTGGGGCGGCTGATCCGCTCGGCCACCGACCGCGGGGTGGTGGCGGTGCTGGACTCCCGGCTGCAC
>CAZSNW010000301.1:0-2761 GCA_964608245.1 uncultured Micromonosporaceae bacterium | reverse complement strand
TGGTCTCCAGCTCCCTCAGCGGCAGCCGGTTGGGGTGGTCGCCGTAGACCTTGTTGGTGGAGCAGTGCACGAACGCCGCCTCCGGGCAGTGGAGGCGGGCGTTCTCCAGCATGTTGAGGGTCCCGACCGCGTTGACGTCAAAGTCGGTGTAGGGCTCCTTGGCCGCCCAGTCGTGGCTCGGCTGGGCGGCCGCGTGGATGACCACCTCGATGCTGCGGCCGTACCGCTTGAAGATCTGCGCGAGCCCGTCGCGGTCGCGGATGTCGAGGTCGTAGTGGGTGTACGCGCTACCGAGGTCGGCGGTGAGCCGGCGCAGGGCCCACCGGGTGGAGCCGTCCTCGCCGAAGAAGTACCGGCGCATGTCGTTGTCGATGCCGACCACGTGGTAGCCGAGTCCGGCGAAGTGGCGGGCCGACTGAGAGCCGATCAGGCCGGCTGAGCCGGTCACCAGTGCCACGCTCACGAAGCAACCCCCCGCCCTCGGTGGAGACCAGCGCGAGCATAGCGCCCGTCCGCAAGCCGGGCGGTGGGAACCGGGCCGTGACAAAAAGGCGCGCGGACAGCCGGCCCGGAGGGTGGCTGCGTGCGCGCCTGGATGGTGGGGAAGGAGGGAGTTGAACCCTCACGCCCTTACGGGCACACGGACCTGAACCGTGCGCGTCTGCCATTCCGCCACTTCCCCGCGGAAGTCGCCCTAGCGTACCTCGCCACCGCAAGCCGGTGCGAGAGGGGGGGTGGTGCTCCGCGAAGTCTAGCCCGGAGCCCGACGCCGCCGCGACCGCCTTCTTTGCGACAACTGCGGCGACGTTGCCGCAGTACGCGGGCCCTCCGCGACAACTGCGGCGAAGTTGTCGCAGCGAGGTGGCCAGGGTCGCACCGGAGGTCGCGGTCGCGACCCGCGGTGGCGGTGTGTGCCAGACTGGTCACCGGATGATCCGACCGATCGGCTCGAGGTCGATCGGGCGGGCGACAGATACCATCAACTCCTCGGAGGCGAGGAGGAGCCGGTGAGTGTGCTGCAACGCTTCGAAAAGCGACTGGAGGGCCTGGTCGAGGGGGCCTTCGCCAAGGTGTTCAAGGGGGTAGTGCACCCCGTCGAAATCCTCAACGCGATGCAGCGGGAAGCAGAGGCGCACAAGGCGATCCTCGCCGGCGGGCGCACCCTGGTCCCCAACCGTTACGTGATCGATCTGTCCCCGTACGACCACAGCCGGCTGGCCCCGTACGCGGCGGCGCTCGCTCAGGAGCTCGCCCAGTCCCAGGCGGAGTTCATCGGCGAGCAGGCGTGGACCGTCTACGGCGACGTGATCGTCGAGGTGGAGCGGGGCGAAGGTCTCGACACGGGCATGTTCCGGGTGACCGCCGAGGTCTACAGCGGCGACCCGGCCCCGCCGCCGGAGCCGGCCCCCGCCTACCCGGCCGAGCAGTACGGGCACCCGGGCGGTCCGATGCCGGGCGGTGCCCGCAACGCCCGGCTGGTCACCGGTGACGGGCGGGTCTTCCCGCTCGCCATCGGCTCGACCGTGGTCGGCCGCGGGGAGCAGGCCACCCTCCGGCTGCCCGACGTCGGCATCTCGCGGCGGCACGCCCGGATCGACTTCGACGGCACACAGGTGGTGCTGACCGACCTGGGGTCGACCAACGGGACCATGGTCAACGGTCAGCGGATCACCGCGGTCGCCCTCAACCCGGGCGACGTCATCCAGCTCGGCACCACCACACTGACCTTCAGAGTGGACGGCTGAGTTGCCCGAGCTGGTCCTGGACGTGGCCCGCTTCGGGCTGCTCCTGCTGCTGTGGATCTTCGTGTTCGCGGTGGTGGGGGTGGTCCGGCGGGACATCTTCGCCGGGGCCAGAGGCGGCCGGCTCGTGGCGCCGCCCCGCACCGCCGGGGCGGCCGCCCGGGCCCGCCGCGGGCGCACCGCCCACCACCTGGTCGTCACCGCCGGCCAGCTCGCCGGCACCCGGATCCCGCTGGGTGAGACGCCCGTGACCATCGGCCGCGCGGAGGACTCCACCCTGGTGATCAACGACGACTACGCCTCCGCACGGCACGCCCGGTTGGTGCCCCGGGGTGGCCAGTGGTACGTGGAGGACCTCGGCTCCACCAACGGCACCTACCTCGACCGCACCCGCATCAACGGTCCCACTCCCGTACCCCTCGGTGTGCCGATCCGCATCGGACGCACCGCGATTGAGCTAAGGCCATGAATCTGACCCTGCGTTACGCGGCCCGCAGCGACCGGGGACTGGTCCGCGACGGAAACCAGGACTCCCTGTACGCCGGCCCGCGGCTGCTCGCGGTCGCCGACGGCATGGGCGGTATGGCCGCCGGCGACGTGGCCAGCAACGTCGTGATCGCCGCCATCGCGCCGTTGGACGAGGACGTCCCCACAGGCGACCTGATCGAGTTGCTGCGCGACGGGGTCAGCCTGGCCAACCAGCGGCTGCGGGAGGCGGTGGCGGCCAACCCCGAGCTGGAGGGCATGGGCACCACCCTGACCGCGCTGCTGTTCCGCGGCAGCAAGGCCGCCCTGGTGCACATCGGCGACTCCCGCGCGTACCTGCTGCGCAACGGCGAGCTCACCCAGATCACCCGGGACGACACCTACGTCCAGATGCTCGTCGACGAAGGGCGCATCAGCAGTGAGGAGGCGGGCAGCCACCCGCAGCGCTCGCTGCTGACCCGCGCCATGGACGGGCGGGACATCGACCCGGAGTACTCCCTGCGACAGGTGCTGCCCGGCGACCGCTACCTGCT
>CAZSNW010000300.1:0-2762 GCA_964608245.1 uncultured Micromonosporaceae bacterium | reverse complement strand
GTGCCCGGTGCGGGTGACCCGGCCCTGGCCGCTGTACCCGATGGAACCCGGCCGGGTTGTTCCGCAACCGGTTGCAGGCGTACACCCGCATGGCCACCCCGGCCGAGTCGCTGAAGACCTTCGCGGTCTCCCGGCTGCTGCTGGACAACGTGCCGCACCTGAAGTGCTTCTGGGTGATGCACGGCCTGGCGGTCTCGCAGCTCGCGCTCAACTTCGGCGTCGACGACCTGGACGGCTCGGTCGTCGAGTACAAGATCACCCACGATGCGGACCGGTACGGCACGCCGTCGACCATGAGCCGCGAGGACCTGCTGCAACTCATCCGGGACGCCGGGTTCCGGCCGGTGGAGCGCAACACCCGCTACGAGGTGGTACGCGAGTACGACCCGCCGCCGTCGCTGGCGGAACGCCGCGGCACGCCGCAGGACGTCTGGGCGTAGCGCACCACACGCCGCAGCCCACCACCGGCGGGCCGGACGGCCGCGTCCCGTAGGCTGCGGTGCGTATGAGTGACCAGCCCGACCATGCCCGCCGCCGTGACCCCGGCGCCTTCCCCCGCCGGGACGAGCACGGCCGGGTGGTCGGCCTGCCCGACCTGCTCGCGCTGACCGTGGCGGCCCTGCTCACCACGTTCGCGGTGCTCGTGGTGGTCGACGGGGTCTCCGCCGCGTTCGGCTGGAACGAGTTCGGCAACTCCAGCGGCTGGCTGGCGCTGATCCTGCCGCTGTGGCTGTTCGTGCTGGAGGAGCTGCGGGCCTGGCGCGGGGTGCACGGCCGGATCATGGTGGCGGTCTCCGGCGGGCTGGTGGCGCTGCTGGCCGGACTGGTCGTCTCCGGGCAGGTCGCCGACCTGCCGCCGCTGCTGTCCGGGGGCGCCGGGGCGGCGACGGCGTCGGTGGTGTACGCGGTGTACTGGTACCACGGAATCCGGTGGCTGGCCCGCCGGGAAGGGAGCGTCCGGTGAAGGCACTGGCGGTCTACACGCTCGCCCGCTTCGGCCTGCTCGTGGCGGTGTTCCTGCTGCTGCTCCCGCTGAACCAGATCGACCTGCTCATCCGCCTGGCGGCGGCGTTCGTGGTGTCCATGGTGCTGTCCTGGTTCCTGCTGCGCACGCAGCGCGACCGCGCCGCCGTCGACCTCGACCGGTGGATGCAGCGCCGTCGGGAGCGGCGGGAGCGGCTGCGGGCGGCGCTGGCCGGCGAGGATCCGCCGGCGGGCGAGGCCACCGACGCGCGGTAGCACCCCGGGGTACGCGCGGCCGCGCCCCGTCACGGTCACCCCGTGCCGACCGTCCGGTCGGCGGGTCCGGCGGGCGCGCTACTCTAATGCGGACCGCGTCGCAGCGAAGCCGGTGAGAGTCCGGCGCTGTCCCGCAACTGTGATGCCCCACCGGGCGGCCGGCCCGGGAGGGGATGAGCCAGGTCGCCTGCGGCCCGGTCGCGAACCAGCGCTCTCGAGGAAGGGCGCCTTCGCAGACAGGGCTCGCCTCCTGTCGGCAAGGCACCGGACCTCGACCGATGGGAGGACAGATGAAGAGACCCGTACTGACGCTCGTCGCCCTCGCCCTGGTCGCCCTGCCGCTGGCCGGTTGCACCGTCACCGAGGACGTGAGGGTCGAAAGCTCCCCGATCGAAGCCCCCGGATTCCCGGTGACCGTCGGCGACGTCACCCTGGCGGCGCCGCCCACCGCGATCGTCTCCCTGTCGCCCACCGCCACCGAGATGCTGTTCGCCATCGGCGCGGGTGAGCAGGTGGTCGCGGTGGACGAGTTCTCCACCTACCCGCCGGAGGCACCGGTCACCGACCTGTCCGGTTTCACCCCCAACGTCGAGGCGATCCTGTCCTACGAGCCGGACCTGGTGGTGATCTCCTACGACCCCGGTGACCTCGTCGCCCAGCTGACCACGCTGGGCGTACCGGTGCACACGGTGCCGGACAACCCGCGGACGCTGGACGACATCTACCGCCAGATCACCGACCTCGGTAAGCTCACCGGCCGCTCCGCCGAGGCCGAGGCGCTGGTGGACCAGATGGTCCGCGACATCGAGGAGATCGTCTCCGAGGCGCCGACGTTCGACCCGCCGCTCACCTACTACATCGAGATCGACAACACGCTCTGGACCTACACCTCCCAGAGCATCGTCGGGAACCTGTTCACGGTGGTGGGCCTGGAGAACGTCGCGGTCACCGACGACCCGGCCATGGTCACCATGCAGCTCAACCCGGAGTTCCTGATCGCGGCCGACCCGGACGTGATCTTCCTGACCGACTCCGACTTCGGTGAGTCGGCCCAGACCGTGTCGGCCCGCCCCGGTTGGGGGGAGATCACCGCGGTCCGGGAGGGCGCGATCGTCGAGCTCGACCCCGACGTCGCCTCCCGGTGGGGCCCGCGGGTGGTCGACCTGCTGCGGCAGGTGGTCGACGCGCTGGGGGAACGGAGCTAGGTGGAGGACACCGCGCGGCGTCGCCGGTGGCTGGTGGTCGCCGGCGTCGCCGCGGTCGTGGTGGCCGTGGCGGCCGGCATCCTGGTCGGCCAGCTCCCGCTGCCGCCGGGCGCGGTGGCGCTGGAGCTGCTCGACATGCTGCCGGGGGTGGAGCTCGACTCCGGGCTCGATTCCCGGCAGGCCACCGTGGTACGCGAGATCCGGCTGCCCCGGGTCGTGCTGGGCCTGCTGGTCGGCGGGTTGCTCTCGCTGGCCGGCGGCGCCTACCAGGGCGCGTTCCGCAACCCGCTGGCCGACCCGTACCTGCTCGGGGTCGCC
>CAZSNW010000299.1:0-2798 GCA_964608245.1 uncultured Micromonosporaceae bacterium | reverse complement strand
GACGTCGGCGACAAACTACGCCGGTGAGCGCCAGCGAGGCCCACGCCCGAAGGTCAAGGTCTGCCGGCTCCTCGCAGCCGCCGTAGCACTGTCTCGAGCGGTGTGGAACCCGAGTCCGGGCGTGATATCGCACGCCCGACCTGACGCAGGGTCGTGAGGGCGGCCTATCGTCGGGCGGGTGACCGGTCTGGGACAGCTGCGGTCGGAGGTGGCGGCGGCGTACGGCCGTCTCGGCCTGCCGTCCTGGCCGGACCCGCACCCGGACAGGTCCCCACGCGACGAGGAGTACTCCAGGGTGACCGACCCCGGGCGGTACGGGATCGTGCACGCCCGCGCGCGGGTGTGGGCCGACCGGCTCGGCGAGGTGCCAGGGGTACGGGTCGAGCCGCTCGCACCGGCCCCGCTGGACGAGGACGGGCTGCTGGGCCGGTTCGACCGCGGCGTCCGGGTCACCTCTGCCCGACCGGGCACGCTGCCGCTGCTGCTGCTGGAGCGCGACGCGCCGGTGCCCGGAACCGACGGCTTGCTGGCCGTGCTGCACGTCAGCGTCGTGCGCCCCGAGGTCGCCGTCGCGATGCTGCCGGACTGCGGCTGCGACGCCTGCGACACCGGCTCCGAGGACCTCCTCGGCGCGGTCGACGACGCCGTCGGCTGGGTCGTCGGCGGCCCGTTGGTGGCGTTGCGAGGCAAGGGGTGGCACGCGCAGTGGCATCCGGGCGGCGGCAGCAGCGGCCGCGGCGCGCCCTGGCTGCCGGACCACGCCCGGCTGATGGACCTGTGCCGCCGGCTCGCCGCCGGTGAGGATGTCCGGCTCCCCGAGGGCGCGGAGGCGTTCGTGGGTCGCTCCTGGCTCGACGAGACATAGTGGCCCCGACGGTCGTGGCGGACTGGCGCGAAGGCCGGCCGTTGCGTTAATGAGTATTGTTCTAGTAGCATGCGAACATGCTGTTCCGGGTCCAGCCGTCGTCGGGGGTGCCCCTCGCCGAGCAGATCGCGGCCCAGATCCGGGGTGCGGTCGCAGACGGCACCCTGCCACCGGGCACCCGGCTGCCGGCCGCCCGGGAGCTGGCGGGATCGCTGGACGTCAACATGCACACCGTCCTGCGGGCCTACGGCGCACTGCGCGACGAAGGGTTGCTGGAGCTGCGGCCGGGCCGCGGCGCGGTGGTGCGGCGGGGCGGTGCCGCGGACCGGGCTCGGCTGGTGACAGCGGTGAGGGCGCTGCTCACCGAGGCACGGCGGCTCGGGATGAGTACGGACGACGTGGTCAGCGAGATCAGGAGGTTGGCGTGAACCGCACATCGACCGGCCGTGGACCCGACCGCGACGGCGGGGAGCCCGTCGACCCGGCCGGCGCGGACCGCTCCGGGAGCGACGCGGCCCCGCTGCGCTGGGGGGCCGCCCTGGCGGTGACGGCGCTCCCGCTGCCGGTCATGGTCGGCACGTGGCTCGCATGGCGGGAGCGGCTGCCCAACCCGATGCCCACCGACTGGGGAGCCGGTGGCCGGGTCGACGGTGTCACCTCACTCGCCGCGGTGTTCACCGCCCTGTGTGTCGCCGCCGCGGTCGGCGTACTGGTCGCGGCGGTGGCCGCGGCGAGGCGCCGCTGGAGCTGGCACGCGCGCCGGGCGGCGGCCGCCACGGGCGCCGCCGTGGCCGGCTTCGCGGCCGGAATCTGGCTGATGAACGCGCTGCTGGCGCTCGACGTCGCCGACGCGTACCAGGCGCCCCCGCCCACCTGGCACCTGGCGCTGATGCTGACGGTCGCCACACTGCTGCCGGTCGGGGTGTTCGTGGCGCTGGGGGCGGCGCCCGCCGGTTCCGCCGCCGCCGGGCGTCCCGACGCCGACCTGCCCCGGATCGACCTGCCCGCCGGTCAGCGGGCCGCCTGGAGCGAAGTCATGGTGCCGAACGGGATGGTGGCGGTCCTGGCGGTGTCGCTGCTGGCCACCGCGCTGCTGGGCGCGGTAGCGCGCAGCGCGTGGGCGGTCGCCCCGACCGTCGCCGTGCTGCTGGTCGTGGGACTGGCGTTCACGGTCCTCCGGGTGACGGTGGACCGGCGGGGTCTCCGGGTCGGGTTCGGCCCGTGGGGCTGGCCACAGGTGACCGTCGCGCTGGACGAGATCGAGTACGCCGAAGTGGCCGAGGTGCGGCCCGCCGAGTGGGGTGGCTGGGGGTACCGGATGCGGCCGGGCGGGCGGGCGCTGGTGCTGCGCCGCGGCCCGGGTGTGCGGCTGGTGCTGTCGGGTGGGCGGGAGTTCGTGGCGACCACCCGCGACCCGCGCACGGTCGCCGGCCTGGTCAACACCCTCCTTGACCGGGTACGCAGCCAGAGGCCAGCCTGACCACCGCCCGCCACCATCGAGGCGCCACCTGTACGAACCGCGGTGTCGGCGGCCGGGCGTTGCCCGACCGCCGATCAGGTGGTGGGCTCACCCTCGAGCAGTGTCTTGAGGTCGGCCAGGCGCCTGCGCCACGCGTCCTTGGCGGCCTCCGCCTCGTCCGGATCCGGGAGCCGTTCGTGCGCCACCGCGACCGTGGTCTTGGCCGGGCCCTTGGCCTCGAACGCGACGTTCACCCGGGTCGCGCCGTCGCCCCAGTTGAAGCGGGCGGTGCGACCCGGCTGGGAGGTCCGAAGCGACATGGTGCCGTCCGTCAACCACCTCTCCCGCGACCCGGGGTCGACGAACGCGTCGAAGACCCGCTCGACCGGTACGGCGATCGTCTTGGAGGCGGAGATGGTGAACCCGTCCGCCTGCTGGTGCTTGAGGCGCAACCCGCGGGCGCGCTGGTACCAG
>CAZSNW010000298.1:0-2818 GCA_964608245.1 uncultured Micromonosporaceae bacterium | reverse complement strand
GGCCGGTCCCGCTCGTCCACGTCGCTGGTGATGAGGGTGGCCGACTCGGCGTCGGTGCGGGCGATCAGCACCGTCGGCACCCCGGCGACGTCGGCGGCGAGCCTCGCGGCGGTGAGGGTGCGGATGTGCTGGCTGACGGGGACGAGCACCTTGCCGCCGAGGTGGCCGCACTTCTTCTCGCTGGCCAGCTGGTCCTCGAAGTGGACGCCGGCGGCCCCGGCGGCGATCATCGCCAGCATCAGCTCGTACGCGTTGAGGACGCCGCCGAAGCCGGCCTCCGCGTCGGCGACGATCGGCGCGAGCCAGTACGGCGCGTCCGCCACCCCCTCGGCGTGGGTGATCTGGTCGGCGCGCAGCAGCGCGTTGTTGATCCGGCGGACCAGCTGCGGCACCGAGTTGGCGGGGTAGAGGCTCTGGTCGGGGTAGGTGTGGCCGGCGGTGTTGGCGTCGGCGGCCACCTGCCAGCCGGAGACGTAGATGGCCTTCAGCCCGGCGCGGACCTGCTGCACCGCCTGCCCGCCGGTGACCGCGCCGAGCGCGGGCACGTAGTCCTCCTCGTGCAGCAGCCGCCACAGGCGGCGGGCGCCGAGCCTGGCCAGGGTGTGCTCCTCGCGGACGGTGCCGCGCAGCCGCACCACGTCGGCGGCGGTGTAGGTGCGACGGACGCCCGCCCAGCGGGGGTCCTCCCGCCAGCGGCGTTCGAGTTCAGCGGCCTCGGCGGCGGGGTCGGGTCGCAGGTCGCGCTCGCCGGCTGTCCCGGTCGTGTCGGTCATGGTGGCACCTCCCGTGGACGATGCGCGCCATTTCGGATACCGGGAAGGATGACCGCCTGTTACGGACGTTACCAGAGGGTAAGGTGCTGAAATTCTGTCGTTCTTCAACTAGAGTGAACAACCGTGACCGACCGGGTGACGGTGTCCGCGGTCCCCACCCGACCGGGTGACCGCGAACTCGACCTCGACCTGGCGCTGCTCGGCCAGCGGCTGCGCTTCTACCGCCAGGCGCGCGGGATGACCCTGGCGGAGCTGGGGGCCAAGGTCGGGCGCGCCCCGTCCGCGCTGTCCGCACTGGAGAACGGCTACCGCGAGCCGAAGCTCTCCCTGCTCCAGGCGCTGGCCGCCGCTCTCGGCGTCACCACCCAGGAGCTGCTCAGCCGGGAGCCGCCCACCCGGCGCGCCCAGCTCGAGCTCGCCGTCGCCAGGGGGCAGCGGGAGTTCGGCGCCAGCCTCAACCTGCCGCCGCTGAAGCTCGGCAAGCGCATCGGCACCGACGTGCTGGAGCACCTGGCCGCCCTGTACGAGGAGCTGGCCCGCCGCGACGAGGTGCGCAGCACCACCCCGGAGGAGGCGCGCCGGGCCAACACCAAGCTGCGGGCGATGATGCGCGAGCGCGGCAACTACTTCCCGGAGATCGAAGAGGTGGCCCGCGACATCCTCACGGCGGTCGGCCACACCGGGGCCGCGATGTCCCAGGCGATGCTGCGGTCGATCCTCGCCCGCCACGGCTTCCGGGTGAGCTACGCCGAGGACCTGCCCTGGTCCACCCGTTCCATCGCGGACCTGCGCAACGGCGTCATCTACGTGCGCCGCGAGTCGATGGGGATGCACACCGCCAACACCATCGTGTTGCAGACGCTGGGCCACGTGGTGCTCGGGCACGAGCGTCCGAAGACCTACTTCGACTTCCTGCGTCAGCGGGTGGAGGCCAACTACTTCGCCGCGGCCCTGCTCGTCCCGCACGACGCCGCGGTGGCGTACCTGCGGCAGGCCAAGCAGGAGCGGGACCTGGCGGTGGAGGACCTGCGGGACCTGTTCGCCGTCTCCTACGAGATGGCCTGCCACCGGTTCACCAACCTGGTGACCGAGCACCTCGGCATCACCTGCCACTTCGTCCGCAACGACGAACGCGGCATCATCTACAAGGCGTACGAGAACGACGGGCTCGCGTTCCCGACCGACCCGACCGGCGCGATCGAGGGGCAGCGGATGTGCCGGCACTGGGCCGGCCGGCGGGTGTTCGCCGCCCCGGACCGGTACGCGATCCACTACCAGTACACCGACACCCCGTCGGGCACCCACTTCTGCATCGCGCACGTGGACCCGGGCCGGGAGCGGGACTTCGCGATCACGCTCGGGGTGCCCTACCGGGAGTCCCAGTGGTTCCGCGGCCAGGAGACCGCCCAGCGCGCCACCTCCCGCTGCCCGGACCCGGACTGCTGCCGCCGGCCGCCGGCGGAGCTCGCGGCCCGCTGGCAGGAGGCGAGCTGGACGTCGGCGCGGGCACCGTCCCACGCCCTGGCGAGCCTGCCGCCGGACGCGTTCCCCGGTGTGGACGACACCGAGGTCTACGCTTTTCTCGAGCGTCACGCCCGCGACGCGGACCCCAACCGCTAGGCTGAGGACCCATTTATTACCTGCCGGTAACAAAGACGGGAGAAGACACATGCGACTGCCCGACGGGGTCGAGCTGCACGCGCCGGTGCGTGGCCGGCACACCGAGGTCCTCACCGACGAGGCGGTGGAGTTCCTGGCGGAGCTGCAGCGCACCTTCGGCGCCCGGCGCCTGGAGCTGCTCGAGGCCCGCCGGCGGTGGCAGGCGGAGATCGACGCCGGCGCCCTGCCCGACTTCCTCCCGGAGACCGCCCACATCCGCGAGGACCCCACCTGGCGGGTGGCCGAGCCGGCGCCCGGCCTGGTCGACCGGCGGGTGGAGATCACCGGGCCGACCGACCGGAAGATGACCGTCAACGCGCTCAACAGCGGCGCGAAGGTGTGGCTGGCCGACTTCGAGGACGCCAGTTCCCCCACTTGGGAGAACC
>CAZSNW010000297.1:0-2839 GCA_964608245.1 uncultured Micromonosporaceae bacterium | reverse complement strand
GTGTCCAGGTGCCCGGCGAGGATCACCCGCTGCGGCCGGCCCAGCTCCGTGCGGGCCATGACGGTGTTCCGGTGCCGGTCCACGCGGAGGTGAGGGGCGCGGCGCAGCGCGGCCTCCACCGCGTCGGCGATCCGCTGCTCGTTGCCGGACACGGACTCGATGTCGACCAGCGCGGTGGTCAGCCGGGCGGGGTCGGCGAGCACCTGCGGGGTCAACGGCTCCGGCGGGGCCGGCGCACCCGGCGGAAGCGACGGCTCCGGCGGGGCCGACGGCTGTGGCGGGGTCAACTGCTCAGACGGGGTCGACGGCTCGTCCACGTCCGGCAACGCTACCGTCTAGCCCTATGGCATACACCGACTCCCCGGCCTGGGGCACCGGGCTCGCCACGGTCACCGGCGACGGGCAGGTGCTCGACGTGTGGTACCCGTCCGGCTCGCTCGGTCTCGGCGAGCCCGGCGGGGAGCGGGACGCCGGGGCGGAGCTCGCCGCCCTGGCCGGGCCGCGCGGGCTTCCGGGCCTGCGGACCGAGGTGGTACGGGTCCGGCTGGGGTCGCTGGCGGAACCTCCCCGGGACGTCCCCGACGCGTACCTGCGGCTGCACCTGCTGTCCCACCGCCTGGTCCGGCCGCACGAGGCCAACCTCGACGGCGTGTTCGCGCTGCTTGCGACGGTCGTGTGGACGTCGGCGGGACCCTGCCCCACCGACCGGCTGGACGAGCTGCGGATCGCCGAGCGCGGCGCGGGCCGGCCTCTGGTCGTCCACGGGGTGGACAAGTTCCCCCGCATGACCGACTACGTGGTGCCCGAGGGGGTCCGCATCGCCGACGCGTCCCGGGTCCGGCTCGGCGCGCACCTCGGCCCCGGCACGGTGGTCATGCACGAGGGGTTCGTCAACTTCAACGCCGGTACGCTCGGCGCTTCCATGGTGGAGGGACGGATCTCGGCCGGGGTGGTGGTCGGCGACGGCTCCGACATCGGCGGCGGCGCGTCGATCATGGGGACGCTCTCCGGCGGCGGCACCGAGGTGATCCGGGTCGGCAAGCGCTGCCTGATCGGCGCCAACGCGGGGATCGGCATCTCGCTGGGCGACGACTGCGTGGTCGAGGCCGGCTGCTACGTCACCGCCGGGGCGAAGGTCACCCTGCCGGACGGGCAGGTGGTCCGGGCCCGGGAGCTGTCCGGCATGTCGAACCTGCTGTTCTGGCGCAACTCGGTGACCGGGGCGTTGGAGGCGCGCTCCCGCGACGGGGCCGGTATCCAGCTGAACCCCGACCTGCACGTGCACAACTGACCGCGCCCGCTTCCGCGACAACTGCGGCGAAGTTGTCGTCCTGAGCCGCCTTGCCGCGACAACTGCGGCGAAGTTGTCACGCAAGAGGCACGCGTACCGACAACTGCGGCGAAGTTGTCGCAATGAAGCGGCTCAGGCGAGGAGGCGGGCGGCGGCCGAGGCGACCCGCTCGTCGGTGGCGGTCAACGCCACGCGCACGTGCCGGTCGCCCGCCGGTCCGTAGAAGGTGCCCGGCGCGACCAGCACCCCGCGCTCGGCGAACCAGTCCACGGTGCGCCAGCAGTCCTCGTCCCGGGTGGCCCACAGGTAGAGCCCCGCCCCGGAGGCGTCGATCCGGAACCCGGCGGCCTGCAGCACCTCCCGCAGGCGCTCGCGCCGTGCGGCGTACCGGGCCCGCTGCTCCGCCACGTGCGACTCGTCGGACAGCGCCGCGACCATGGCCGCCTGCACCGGCGCCGGCACGATCATCCCGGCGTGCCGGCGCACCTGGTGGATCGCGTCCACCAGGTGCGGATCCCCGGCCACGAAACCGGCCCGGTACCCGGCCAGGTTGGTGCGCTTGGTCAGCGAGTGCACCGCGAGCACCCGGGCGTACCCGGCCCCGCACACCGCCAGCACCGACGTCGGGGTGGCCTCCCAACCCAGGGAGAGGTAGCACTCGTCGCTGGCGAGCACCGCGTCACGGTCGCGGACCCAGGCCACCCATTCGCCGAGCGCCTCCGGGCCGAGCACCGCACCGGTCGGGTTGGACGGGGTGTTGATCCACACCAGCCTGACCGGAGCGTCCGCCGGCACCTCCGACGGGGTGTCGGCCCGGACCACCGTTGCCCCGGCGAGCAGCGCCCCCACCTCGTAGGTGGGGTAGCAGATCCTGGGGATCACCACCACGTCGCCCGGCCCGAGCCCCAGCAGCGACGGCAGGGCGGCGATCAGCTCCTTCGACCCGATCGTGGGCAGGACGCCCAACCGCTCCGACCCGGCCCCGGCCTGGGACACCAGCCACCGCCGGATCGCCTCGCGCAACGCAGGCGTGCCCGCGGTCAGCGGGTAGCCCGGGGCGTCGGCGGCACCGGCGAGCGCGGCGCGCACCGGTTCCGGCACCGGGTCGACCGGGGTGCCCATCGACAGGTCGACCAGCCCGTCCGGGTGGGCGGCCGCGCGCCGCTTGGCCGGCTCCAGCAGGTCCCACGGGACGTCGGGCAGCGCGGCCCCGACCGTCGGCGCCGGTCCACGGGCGGACGGTACCGGCCGGTCCGGCGCCGCGGTCGACCGCTCAGGAGTGCTCACGGGGCGGGTGGGCGGCCACCACGGGGTGGTCCTTGTCGATCTTCCCGATCTTGGCGGCGCCGCCGGGCGAGCCCAGGTCGTCGAAGAACTCGTAGTTGGCGGTGACGTAGTCCTTCCACTGCTCCGGGACGTCGTCCTCGTAGAAGATCGCCTCCACCGGGCAGACCGGCTCGCACGCACCGCAGTCGACGCACTCGTCGGGGTGGATGTAGAGCATGCGGTCGCCCTCGTAGATGCAGTCGACGGGGCACTCATCGATGC
>CAZSNW010000296.1:0-2853 GCA_964608245.1 uncultured Micromonosporaceae bacterium | reverse complement strand
CGGGTGGCGGGTCGGCGCCGGGCAGCAGCCGCCAGGTGGCGAGCGCCGCCGCCCCCGTCGCGGGGACGGTGAGGGGCGCGGCCTCGGCCACGAGCCAGCCGGCCACCCGGCCGGCGGAGCCGCCACGGGCCCGCAGGAGGGCGAGCTCCCGGCGTCGCCCGTCGACCAGCAGCCAGCCGGCGAGGACGAGCAGTCCGAGCAGGACACCTCCCGTACCCGCCGACCACCACGGCGGTCAGCGCGTGGCTGGACCGCTGGCGCCCGGCGTAGGTCTCGAGGAGCTCCGGCAGCCGGGTCCTCAGCTCCCAGCTCCGCAGCCGCGGGTCGGTCTCGGCGGAGGCCACGGCCGCCGGCGCCGCCGCCGCCCAGCGGTGGTCCAGCCGCGCGGCGTCCAGCCGGATCCGCGCCCCGGTGAGCGGGTCCACCTCCCGGATCAGGTCGGGCCGGGTCAGCACCGCCATGCCCACCTCGTCGGTGACCAGCGCCGCCCGGACCGCCATGGGCGCGTCCGGCACGTCCCCCAGCGCCGTGAGGGTGGTCTCCAGCAGCAGCAGCTCGGACTGCCACACCGGCGCGGCCGCGTCGCGCGCCGCGAACACGCCGCTGACCCGGATCGGCACCTCGTGACCGGACAGGCCCGCGGTGACCGCGACGTACTCGCCGCCGGTGCGCACCCGCAGCACGTCGGCGACGTCGGCGGCCACCATGACCTCCACCACCCCGGTGTCCGCCCGGGTGGCCGGCGGCCGGCCGGACACCATCGACGTCTCGCGGTCGAGTCCGGTCTGGACGTGGAAGGAGATCACCGGCGGGTGCCCCTCCGGCTCGGTGGTCACCCCCGGGCCGACCAGCCTGGCACCCACCCCTTGGGTCAGCGCCACCGTGGTGCGCTGGAAACCCCACACCACCTCGGTGACCTCGCGCAACGGCGCCGGCAACTGGTCGGGCAGCGCGGTCGCCGCCGCGATCGGGGTGAGCGCACCGTCCGCCCGCCGGATGAACAGCAGGTCGCGGTCCAGGTACGACGGTGCCGCCTCGACCATGAGCCGCAGCGCCTCGTCGTCGGTCCGCTCGACCATCGGAGCGACACCGGCGGCCACCGTCCCCGCGGCGGTCGACAGCAGCGCCACGGCCATCCACGCTCCACCGTGGGCACCGAGGCGAGCGAGCACGCGCATGGTCACTCCCGGCCGGGGGCGGTGTGCGTCGATGCTACCCCGATCTGCTCTGCGCAAGGCACGCATTGATCCGGACGGCCGCTTCGCGGGCGTACCGCTTGGCGGACATGGTCACGACCGCGGTGGACCGGCCGCCTCGGGGTCACCACCGGCCGGTGGGCCGCGCCACCAGCGCCGGGTCGTCAGGCTGGCCAGGCCGGCGCCGGTGGTGTTGAGCAGGACGTCGTCGACCGACGACACCCGGCCGAGCATCAACGCGTACTGGAGGGTCTCCACCGCGAGCGACCCGGCGGCGGCCACGCCGAGCAGCACCGGGACGCGGGTGAGCACGCGGAACCGCAGCGGTGCCAGCGCCCCGAACGCGGCGAGCACCAGCAGGTTCCCGCCGACCTGGGCGACCGCCACACCCGGGTCACCGGCGAGCTGGCCGGCCAGGTCCCGCAGCGGTACGGGGCGGACCTCACCGGCCCCGGCCCGCGGGGTCAGGATCATCCACAACCACGGTGCGGTGCCCAGGACCACGCCGACCTCGGCGACGCTGTGCCGCCACGCGACCGCCGCAGCGGCGCCGCGTCCGACCCGCCACCGCGCCAGCGCCACCGCCACGGCGGCGGCCACCGGCACCAGCGCCAGGGTCACCACGACGACGTGGCCCCACTCCTGCCAGGCCGCCCGCACCGCCGCAGGGTAGCGCCGGCCGGCCACCGGCCACCCGGGCCGGTGGCCGGCCATAACCGGTCGGGATCCAACGGGCCGGGACCGAACCGGTCAGGATCGAAGAAGCCGCCGTCGGTGTGTGCCGCCTAGCGTTAGCGTCGTCCACGTTCGGGCTTCGCACAGGAGGGGACCTACCGTGAACGAGGCGAGGAAGACCGCCGGGCGCACCGGCCGGACCCGCGACGAGTCGGAGGGTTTCACCGCCGAGGAGCGGGCCGCGATGAAGGAACGCGCCCGCGAGCTGAAGGCCGCCCGCCGCGGGTCGCGCACCAAGGCCGACGCGGAGAGCGAGGTGCTGGCCAGGATCGCGCAGATGCCGGAACCCGACCGTACCCTCGCCCGCCGGCTGCACGACATCGTCACGGCCAACGCGCCCGACCTCACGCCGAGAACCTGGTACGGCATGCCCGCGTACGCCAAGGGCGGCAAGGTGGTCTGCTTCTTCCAGGGCGCGTCCAAGTTCAAGACGAGGTACGCGACGTTGGGCTTCAACGACAGCGCGAACCTCGACGACGGCACCATGTGGCCGACCGCGTTCGCGCTGACCGGGCTGACGCCCGCCACCGAGGCGAGGATCGCCGAGCTGGTGAAGAAGGCGGTGAGCTGAGGTCCGGCCGATCCCGCGGTCCCGCGCCCCGGCCCGTCACGGCCGAGGGGAGGGCGCCTGGTACGTCTCCGGGCGCCAGAGCGGCGGTGGGTCCTCACCGACCCGGCCGTCGACCGCCTCCCGGATCAGGTCGGCGTGTCCGGTGTGCCGGCCGTACTCCTCGATCAGGTCGCAGACCAGCCGGCGCAGGCTGACGTGGCGCCCGTCCGGCCAGGAGAGGTGGACACGCTGGTCGAGCCCGCCGTCGGCCAGCGCCGCGGCCAGCCTGGCGCGGGACCGTTCGACGGCGCGGTCCCACAGGTCGTACAGCTGGGCGGGGGTGTCGGCCGCGGCGGAGGTGAAGTCCCACTC
>CAZSNW010000295.1:0-2853 GCA_964608245.1 uncultured Micromonosporaceae bacterium | reverse complement strand
AGGGGGTTGCCGGTCGAGACGACCTCGAAGCCGTGCGCGGCGAGGGCCCGCGCCAGTGCCACCACCCCCGTCTTGTCGGGGACGGAGACACGGGCGCGAGGCGCCCGCCCGGCCACGGTCAACGTCGACGGTCACCGTCGACTCTGGAGTCCTCTGCGAGGGCCGTCAATAGACGGATCGGCACCGGTCAGCAGCAGCAGAACCGCGGCTTCGCACTCCACTGAGTACAGCTGGTGGACTCGCCGTAGCTGGTGCCGGTGGCCTCGTGCAGGTAGAGCTCGCTGAGTTCGGCGTCCAGGTCGCCGGCCGGGTTGTCGAGCTCCAGGTCCAGCTCTTCCTTGGTCAGGATCGCAGCAGACATGCTCGCCTCCTTGTAGGGGTCGGACCGCGGCCACATGGCCGTCACCGCGGTCGTCGGGAGGACCCCTCCCGAACTAGGCGCAGTGTGGCACTTGAAGCTGCGTCATCGGCTATGCACACGCTAACCGGACCCTTATACGTTTCGATCCGGACGCCACTGGCTACAGTCCGGTTTATACTGGTTTGGCTTCCCTGCTCACATCGACAAACGAAAACGCTCAGGCTACTATCCATCCGCTATGGACAGTCCCGCGGCGGAGCTACCTGCTGCGGAGCCTCCCGCAGCGGATCATCCCGAACGGGCGGGTACCGGCGCAGGGCGGACCTCCGAGCAGCGGGACCACGCGGTGACGTGGCGGGTCCTCGGGCCCGTGGAGGTCGTCGTCCACGGACGCGTCCTGCTGGACCGGCGACCGCAACAGCGCGCGTTGCTCGCCTACCTGCTTCTCAACAGCGAGCACGTGGTGACGATCGACCAGATCGTCCGGGCACTGTGGGGGGTACGCCCACCGCAGACCGCGCGTACCCAGATCCACGCGGGTGTGTCCCGGATCCGGCGTACCCTCCGCGAGCACGGTGTCGACAACGTCCTGCTGGGCGGCGTCGGCGGCTACCGGCTCGCGGTGGAGTGCGGCGCCTTCGATCTTGCCGAGTTCCTCCGCCGGGTCGAGTTCGCCCGGTCGGCCGCCGGCCGAGGCGAGCTGCACGGCGCGGTCGAGCACTACCGGAACGCCCTCAGCCTGTGGCGGGGCGCTGCGCTGTCCGGCGCCTCCGGCGCGTTCGTCGAAGCCGCGGCCGTCCGCCTGGAGGAGAAGCGCCTGCAGGCGTGGGAGGAGCTGGCCGGCGTCGAGCTGACGCTCGGCCACCACACCACGGTCGCAGACGAGCTGCACGCCCTGGTGGAGGCGTACCCGCTGCGCGAACGCCTGGTCGCCTGCCTGATGACCGCGCTGGCGGCGAGCGGGCGGCAGGCCGAGGCGCTCAGCCTGTACGCCCGAACACGGGCCCGACTCGCCGAGGAGCTCGGCGTGGAGCCGGCCCGCGAGCTGACCGAGGTGCACATGCGGGTGCTCCGCCAACAGGTGCCGGTGTCGCCGCCGGCGTCCGCGCCGCATCGCACGCCCCCGCCACGGGCGCCGGTGGAGGCCACGCCGCCGGAGGAGACGCCCGTCGCGGCCGGGACGTCGCTGCCGGACGGCGTGATCCCGGCCGGCGCGGCATCGGCCGCGCCGGGATGCGCCACGCCGGGGGCGCCGGTGTCGCCGGCGTCGATCGGGGTCACCGTCACCCCCGCACAGCTTCCGCCGGACCTGCCCGCCTTCGCGGGTCGCGCCGAACCCCTGCGCCGACTGGACGCGCTGCTCGAGGTCGACCCGGCCGACCGGGTACGCGCGGTGGTGGTCACCGGCATGCCGGGGGTGGGCAAGACCGCGCTGGCCGTCCGGTGGGCGCACCGCAACGCCCACCGCTTCCCCGACGGCCAGCTCTACACCGATCTGCGCGGTTCCCGGCCTGGCCTCGCCCCACTCAACCCGGGCGAGGCCCTGGGCGAGGCGCTCGCCGCCCTCGGCGTACCGCCGTCGCAACAGCCGTCCGGGCTCGACGCCCGCGCCGGGCTGTACCGGAGCCTGCTCGCCGGCCGGCGGGTCCTGGTGGTGCTCGACGACGCCCGGGACGCCGAACAGGTGCGTCCCCTGCTACCGGCCACGCCCGGCTGCTTGGCGGTGATCACCAGCCGGCAGCAGCTCACCGGGCTGGTCGTCACCGACGCCGCCCTGCCCGTGGTGGTGGAACCGCTCGGCGCGGAGGAGGCGTGGCAGCTGCTCGCCCACCGGCTGGGCACCGACCGGCTGGCCCCGCAGGGGCCCGCGGTCGACACGCTCGTCGCCACGTCGGCCGGCCTGCCGCTGGCCCTGTCCATCGCAGCCGCCCGCGCGGCGACCGGCCCGTCGTCCCTGGCCGACCTGGTGGCGGAGATGTCCGTCGCACCGAACATCCTCGATGTGTTCGCCGACCCGGACCCGCGGACCGACCTGCGGACCGCGTTCAGCGGCTCGTACCTGGCGCTCAAGCCACCGGTGGCGCGACTGTTCCGGGTGTTCGGCCGACTCGGCAGGGAGCGGGTCGACCTGGCCACCGTGGCCCGGGCCGCCCGGCTGCCTGCCTCGCGGGCCCGACTGCTCCTGGCGGAGCTGACCCTGGCCAACCTGATCGGCGAACCCGTGCCCGACCAGTTCACGGTGCACCCGTTGCTGCTGGCGTACGCCGGGGAACTGGCGGGCGGGTCGGGTGGCGTGGGGCGGGCGGGCCGCTGACCGCGGCCCGCCCGCCATGTCCCGTCCGGGTACGGGTTCCGGGCCGCGTCAGACGGCCCCCTCGGCGAGCAGCCGGTCGAGCTTGGCGTACCCCTCGTTGACGCCGACCTCCATGCCGGCCCGCAGCCAGGCGTCCCGCCCTTCGAAGCTGTCCACCAGCGACTGGGCGCGCAGCCGG
>CAZSNW010000294.1:0-2940 GCA_964608245.1 uncultured Micromonosporaceae bacterium | reverse complement strand
GCGCAGCGGATCCGCGCGTCGTACGCGTACCCCTGCAGCTCGCTGGTGGCCCGGGGCAGGCTGACCAGCGTCCCGTCCGGGTGCACCACCGAGTCGGGGGCGTCCCGCCAGCAGTGGTTGACCAGGCCGTGGCGGGGGTTGCGGGAGCGGTACTCCAGATACCCGTCACCGTCCAGGTCGCCGTAGCGCTCGATCCACTCCAGCGCCGCCCGGGCGTGCTTCTCCAGGCGTACCACCGTGCCCAGATCCCCGGTCCAGCGCTCGTACTCGTCGAGCAGGATGAGGAACAGCGGCGTACTGTCGGCCGACCCGTAGTAGGGCGAGTGCGGCCGCTCGCCGAAGTGGGTCAGCTCCCCGTGCCGCAGCTCGTGCAGGATCTTCCCGGGCTCGGCGTCCCGGAACGGGTCGTCCTCGGTGGCCTGTTTGGCCGCCAGCGCCCACAGCGTGGTACGCGCGAGCTCCGGCACGAACGGCAGGGTCTGGAAGCTCGTGATCAGGCTGTCGCGGCCGAACAGCGCCATGAACCACGGCAGGCCGGCCGCGGGCAGCGAGGCGTCGGGCATGCCGTCCGGGTAGAAGCGCAGCGCCGCCAGGTCCACCAGGCTGCGGTGGTAGATGTGGCGCAGCGGGGCCCAGCCGACCTCCAGGTGGGGTGCGTCCTCCAGCCAGTCGTGCAGGCTCACCGGCATGTCCGGCCGGTGCGCCCGGCGCGGCAGCGGACGGCCCTCGGTGACCCCGAGCGTCACCTCCACCTCGCCCACCCACTCCTGGCCGGCCTCCAGCTCCAGCCGGAACGTCAGCGACTCCTCGGTGAAGAACGCTCCCGGCGCGATGATCGTGGTCTCCCGGCAGAAGTCACCGCGCCGGTAGCCGAGGGTCATCCCGTTCTCCCGGTGGTGGCGGTAGTAGCTGCCCACCTTGGTCTGCCGGTCCTTGACGTCGAACACGTCGGCGAAGTCCGCCCCGTACAGCAGCGACAGTTCCAGTTGCACCGGGGCGGTGCTGTGGTTCTGCACCGTCAGCAGCTCCCGCATGCCGGAGGCGACCTGCCGGCGGCGCACCAGTGACAGCGCCGAGTTCCGGTAGATGTTGGTGGCCGGCTCGATGAGGAAGAAGACCACCTCGTCGTACTCGAGTTCGGCGGTGGACATCAGGTGCAGGCGCCGGCCGTTGAGCCGCAGCTGCCAGCGCGACAGGTGCCGCATGTCGCGGAAGAAGAGCCCGTTGGGGACGCCCAGCACGGGGTCGACGTCGCCCAGTCCGTCGCTGAGCATGAACGTGTCGCCCTGCAAGACCCTGACCTCGTCAGCGTCCACCGCGTTCCCCTTCCGTCACACCAGTGGCCACTGGTTACGCGCCAGGTTTGCGAACTTCGCCCCAAGGGTACGGCTGGGGCGTGTCCTGGAACTGAGATTCGGCAGCCACGGAGGCGGACGTGACCGACGACCGCACGACCCCCCACCTGTCGGGTCGTTTCACCGAGGATGGACAGCCCGACGGTGACCGTCCCGGTGTCGACGCGTACCTCGGCCGTACCGGGTCCGGTGGCGTGCACACCGGCCCGGACCATCACCCGCACACCGGCCACGAGGGTCGCGCCAGTCCCGGCGGCCCGGTCAGACCCGGCGGGGCCGACGGCCCCGGCGGATCCGGCGGCTCCCACGGCCGCCCGCTGCGCATCGCCATGCTCGTGCCCCCGTGGTACGAGCTGCCACCCACCGGGTACGGCGGGCTGGAGCAGATGTGCGCCGCGCTGGTCGACGCGCTGGTCGCCCAGGGGCACGACGTCACCGTGATCGGCGCCGGCCGGCGCTGCGGCACCGCGGCCAAGTTCGCCTCGACCGTGCCCGAGACCCAGCACCTGCGGCTCAACGAAGGGCTGCCGGAGCTGCTCCACGTCACCCGGGCCAACCGGCTCATCGCCGAGGGCGACTTCGACGTGGTGCACGACCACACGTCGGCCGGGCTGCTCACCGCGCCCAACCGGCCGGCACCCACCGTCGCCACCGTCCACAACAACCCGTCCGGTGAGCTGGGTGACTACCTGGTCGGCGTCCGCGACGCGGTGTCCCTGGTGGCGATCTCCGCCGCGCAGCGGCGGGCGCGGCCGGAACTGTCGTGGGTGGCCACCGTCCACAACGGTCTTTCGCTGACCGGCTCGCGGCGCCCGGCGATCGAGACCACCCCGGTCAACGGCGAACGACCGGTGCTGTGGCTGGCCCGGTTCAGCCCGGACAAGGGGCCGGACCTGGCGATCCAGGCCTGCCGGGCGGCCCGGCTGCCGCTGGTGCTCGCCGGCAAGTGCACCGAACCCGGGGAGCAGCGCTACCTGCGCGACACCATCGTGCCCATGCTCGGCCCCGACACCGAGCTGGTGCTCAACGCCGACCGGCGGCGGGTCACCACGCTGCTGCGCTCCGCCCGCTGCCTCATCATGCCGATCCGGTGGCAGGAGCCGTTCGGCATGGTGATGGTCGAGGCGATGGCCGAAGGGGTGCCGGTGGTGGCGCTCAACCGCGGCGCGGTGCCGGAGATCGTCCACTCGGGCGTGACGGGTCTGATCTGCCAGGAGCCGGACGAGCTGCCGGACGCGCTGCGGCAGGTGACCCTCATCGACCCGTACGCGTGCATCGCCCACGTCCGGCGGTACTTCTCGGCCGACCTCATGGCCCGCCGCTACTCGCACGTGTACCGCAGCGTCATGGCGCCGCACACCCACCGGCTGCACCTGACGCCGGAGGCCACCGCGCCGGTCGCCTCGCCCGCCGCACCGCCGGTGCCGACCGGCGTGCCGGCGACTCCACTCGCCACGGTGCCGCTCGCCACCGACCGCCGCTGACGACCGGCGGCTGTCCCGCTGTCGCACCGGGCTGGCATGCTGCCAGCGTGGACGAGCCGTCGGTTGTGATCCTCGTGCTGGTGTGCCTCGCGGTCGGCGGC
>CAZSNW010000293.1:0-2950 GCA_964608245.1 uncultured Micromonosporaceae bacterium | reverse complement strand
GTTCCTGCCGATGGGCGCCTCCAAGCCGCAGCGCATCCAGGGCGCGTGGGTGACCGAGGCGGAGATCGCCGACATCGTGGCCCACTGCCGCAAGCAGCGGGACCCGGACTACCGCGAGGACGTCACCGCCGCCGTACCGGAGCGCAAACGGCAGGTGGACGAGGACATCGGCGAGGACCTGGCGTTGCTGCGGCAGGCGATCGAGCTGGTGGTCACCAGCCAGTTCGGATCCACCTCGATGCTGCAGCGCAAGCTCCGGGTCGGGTTCGCCAAGGCGGGGCGCCTGATGGACCTCATGGAGACCCGCGGGATCGTCGGCCCGTCGGAGGGGTCCAAGGCGCGCGAGGTGCTGGTCAAGCCGGAGGAGCTACCGGAGATTCTGGCGGGCCTGGAGGAGTGACCTGCTCGTTAGCATGGTCCGGTGACCACCCCGATCTTCGAGCTCTGCGAGCGCTACGTCACCCGCCAGTGCGAACTGGACCCGGTCTCCGCCACCTACAGGGGCGTGGCCGGGGACTTCGCCGCCGGCACCGACTACGGCCCCGACGGGCACGCCGCCCGCGCCGAGCACGACCGCCGCACGCTGGCCGAACTCGCCACCCTGACCCCGACCGGCCCGGCCGACGAGCTGGCCGCAGACCACCTGCGGGAGCGGCTGGAGGGCCAGCTCGCCTCGTACGAGCTGGGGGAGCACCTGCGGATGGTGCGGGCGCCGTTCGGGCTGCTGCAGAGCCTGCGCAACAGCGTGGAGCTCATGCCCCGCTCGGGTGAGGGCGACTGGGAGAAGGTGGTCGCACGGGTGGCGGCGGTGCCGTGGATGCTCGACACCTGGCGTGCGTCGCTGTCCGGGGGCATGGCGCGCGGGCTGGTGGCCGCCCGGCGGCAGGCGCTGGAGGCCGCCGCCCAGGCCGACCGGTACGCCGAGGCGGGCAGCTTCCAGCAGGTGGTGGCCGCCTACGGCGACGGCCCGCTGCGCGACCGGCTGGCCGAGGCGGCCGAGGCCGCCGACCGCGCGTACGGGCGGATCGCCGCCTGGCTGCGCGACGTGTACGCGCCGGCCGCCGCCGAGGCCGACGGGGTGGGGCGCGAACGGTACGCGGTGGCGAGCCGGCTGGTGCTCGGCGCCGAGGTCGACCCGGTGGAGGCCTACCACTGGGGGTTCGAGGAGCTGCGGCGGATCGAGGACGAGATGGCCGCCGAGGCGGAGCGGATCCGGGCGGGCACCACGGTCGACGAGGTGATCGCCCACCTGGACGACACCGCCTTCGTGACCGGGGTGGACGCCTACCGGGCGTGGCTGCAGGAACGCCACGACGAGGCGCTGGCCCGGCTGGACGGGGTCCACTTCGACATCGCGCCGGCGCTCAAGCGGGTCGAGGTGGTGGTGGCGGAGCACTCGTCGGCCGGCGCCGCCTACTACACCCCGCCCAGTGAGGACCTCAGCCGGCCGGGCCGCACCTGGTGGCCGGCGGCCGGGCGGAAGCGGTTCACGGTGTGGGACGAGCTGACCACCGTGTTCCACGAGGGCGTGCCCGGCCACCACCTGCAGGTCGGACAGCTGCGGGTGCTCGGCGACCGGCTGTCCCGGTTCAGCCGGCTGTCGGGGGTGAACGGGCACGCCGAGGGATGGGCCCTGTACGCCGAGCGGCTCGCCGACGAGCTGGGCTGGTTCGAGGAGCCGGGCACGCGGCTCGGCATGCTCATCGGGTCGGCCCTGCGCGCCGCCCGGGTGGTGGTCGACATCGGCATCCACCTGGACCTGCCCCTGCCGGAGCGGGAGGCGGAGCGCCACGGCCCCCGCTGGACGTTCGAGACCGCGCTGGACGTGCTGCGCCGGCGGGGACGGCTGCCTGAGCACCGGCTGCACCCGGAGCTGGTCCGCTACTGCGGCTGGCCGGCCCAGGCCACCGCGTACAAGCTGGGGGAGCGGGCGTGGCTGGCGGCCCGCCAGGAGGCGAAGACGAGGCTCGGGACCCGGTTCGACCTCAAGCGCTGGCACACCGAGGCGTTGGCGCTGGGCCCGGTGGGGCTCGCCACCCTGGGTGAGCGGCTGCGTCGGGTCGACTGAGGAGCCGCGGAGGGCCGGCGGCGACGGCCGTCGGTGGTGACCGGGCCGGCGCGGCGTGACACGGTCCGCACCGGTCACCGCCGGTCGCCGGTCGCGGTCGCCGGTACCGGTACCCTCAGGGCGTGTCCACCTCCCCGTCGTCCCGGCCGGGCAGGGTCGCCCTGGTGACCCTCGGTTGCGCGCGCAACGAGGTGGACTCCGAGGAGCTGGCGGGCCGGCTCGCCGCCGACGGCTGGCAGGTGACCACCGACGCCGAGGGCGCCGACGTGGTGCTGGTCAACACCTGCGGATTCGTGGAGGCGGCCAAGCGGGAGTCGATCGACACGCTGCTCGAGGCCGCCGACAGCGGCGCGAAGGTGGTGGCCGCCGGGTGCCTCGCCGAGCGCTACGGCCGCGAACTCGCCGACAGCCTGCCCGAGGCGGCGGCGGTGCTGAGCTTCGACGACTACCCGGAGATCTCCGCCCGGCTGCGTGACGTGCTCGCCGGCCGCCCCCTGCCCGCGCACACCCCGCGGGACCGGCGCACCCTGCTGCCGGTCACACCGGTCGCCCGGCGCGCGGCCGCGGGCCCGCTGCCCGGGCACGGCGCACCGGCCGGTGCCGGTGTCGCCTCGTCCGCCGCCGTGGCCGACGGCGACGAACGGCGGCTGCCGGCGCATCTGCGCCCGGTGCTGCGGCGGCGGCTGGCCGACGGTCCGGTGGCGCCGCTCAAGCTCGCCAGCGGCTGCGACCGGCGCTGCGCGTTCTGCGCCATCCCGCGCTTCCGCGGTGCGTTCGTCTCCCGGGACCCGGAGGAGGTGCTCGCCGAGGCGCAGCGGCTCGCCGACGCCGGGGTGCGGGAGCTGGTGCTGGTCAGCGAGAACTCCACCTCCTACGGCAAGG
>CAZSNW010000292.1:589-2971 GCA_964608245.1 uncultured Micromonosporaceae bacterium | reverse complement strand
TCGCCGCATCCGACCGTCCCTCGCGAGCATTCATCGTCGCACATGCCGTCGCCGTACATGTCGTCCCCCAACTGGGTGAGGGCGAGGTGCAGCCGGGACTCCAGCCAGGCGCCGACGTTGCGGGCCTCGTCCGCCGGCTTGGGTTGGGCCGATTCCAGCACCGACAGGATCGCCCCACCAGCAGCCGGGACGGTCACGAAGTCGACGGAGCGGCCTTCGGTGATCTCGGACACGATCAGCCCTTCCCTTCCCTCGGCGGTGCCGTGCTCGCCCATCACCCACGCCCGGATGGACATGCCGATGTGGCCGGCCATGTCGGACAGCGGCTGCCGCCACGGCTGGAACAGCCGCAGCTCCCCGACGAGGGCTTTGCGTTGCTCATCCCACCGGGCTGGGGATTCCAGGACGGCGGCCAGGTTCCGCACGCTGCCCGCCGGCCGTTGGGCGTCCTCTTCGTCGGTGGCGTGGTCCACGAACGCCAACGTGCCGGCGGGGAACGCCCGCGGGCCGTCGCGGCGGAGCACTTCGGCCGGGTAGTAGCGGCCGTTAAGCGACCAGCCGGCCTTGATGAGCTGGATCAGCATCCGGCCTGGCCGGTCGCCGCGTGGTGCCTCGACCGCCCCGACTTCGGACACGGCTTCGACGGTGCGGCCTTCCCCGGCCCGGGACAGCAGGCTTTCGGGCGGGTCTTCGTCCAGTTCCGTGCGGTACAGCCGCACGAGGGCGCGGGCGGCGGAGCGGACCTGGTCGGCGGGGGCGTTGACCTGCCCGATGCGGGACGCGGCGGCGTGGACACCGTTGCGGTTGACCCGCCCCGAGGGTTCCCTGACGGGCAGGGAGCATTCCGACTTGGCTGACGGGGCGCCGGTGTGGCGGTGGATGAGGCACGCCCGGTGCCACTGCTCCAGGGTGTAGTCGGCTTGGGTGAAGTCCGACCACGGCCGGTTCGACACCTGCTCGGCGGCCGGGGCGAGGGTTGCGGCGGATTCGGCGACGGCGCGGGTGTGGCGGGCCGCGGTCAGCCGGGCGCCGGTGGGCTGGATGCGGCCAAGGCGGCGGCGGGCGGCACGCGAGTTCGACACGGCAATCCCCCTCGGATGGTGTGAGCGGTCTACGGGCAGGGGAAGGCCGGGGGTTCATGGGCGCACGGGAAAGGGGCGTGGCTTTGACGTCCTCCCCTCCCTTCAGGGAGGGGATTCCCGCCTACCCCATCAGGGGTTTCGGGTGGGTTCCTGCTTCCTAGACAGTTGCCGCAGCTAGCTGCGGTCTTACACCGTCTCCACAGGCGTTTCGGCTCTCCGCCTGTCCGGCGGCGAGGATGTTGATCGCGGCGTGCGGTCCCGGTCAGAAGGTGGTGCCGTACGGTACCCGTGCCGGGTCCGGGTCCTCCAACACCGGCCCGTCCGGCACCGGCTCCGGCGCCACCTGCACGTCGAACGCCTCCGGGGTAGCCGCGTCCGCCCACCGGTCGAAGATCGACCGTGGTTCGTCTCGTCCGGTTCGCGCCGGGTCGCGGTCAGGAGTCGTCATGTCACTATCTCCACATCCAGTGTGCGCCTGTTGTTAACGATTCCGTAGTCTGCGACGACACGGAATGTGGCACCCCGGCGGAGCAGGATCTCCGCCTCGTCATCCATGTCGGATAACTGGAACGCCGGATGGCCCGGGCGGGCCACGATCCGCATCAGCACGGAAGACTCGCCGCCCGAGCCGGCGAACATCTCCGCTATGCCCCGGCTCGCGGACACCGAAGAGTAGGCCCAGTCGGTCCACGTCAACCCGGTAACGTCGACGTTGTTCCAGCCGTTGATGAACTCGCCCAAGTTGGACGCGCCCCGGTAGCCGAGCACGGTGTCCTGCAACTGGCTGGAGCCGAGCAGCAGATCCAGGTTCTCAATGTGCTGCCTGATATGCTCCGGCATTTCCGGCAGGGCGGCACGGCTCCGGAGCGTGGAGTTGATCGGCTGGTAGCCGGAGCGGCGGTACCTGAGGGCGGACTTACTCACAGCGTCGAACTGGTGGTCAGTCCACTCGGCTGGCCGGGGAGTGACCGTCCGATCCCGGGCCATGCTGCGCTGCACCGCGTTCAACGCGGCCTGGCCTTCGCGGGCCTGTGCCGCCGCCTGCTGCCACGCGGCGTGACGTTTCGCCTGCTCCTGCAACGTCGGCAGCCGGTCGACGATGCTCTTGCGGCGGCGGATCAGCACCGTCGCCAGGTCGTCGTCGAGGCCGTGCTCGCGGACCATGGCGCGGATCGTGGACGGTTTCACCGACTGGACCCGGCGGGCGGCGGCCAACTGCTGCGCCGGGGTCATCCCCCGGAACGCCTGCGACGCCTGCGGGGCGCGGGTGGTGCTGCGAAGTGTTATCCACTCGGTGACT
>CAZSNW010000292.1:0-579 GCA_964608245.1 uncultured Micromonosporaceae bacterium | reverse complement strand
GACTTCGTCACCGAACGCGGCACCCTTCAACCCGCCCTGGGCGCGGTAACGCAGCGACCCGCCGACGTCGATGCGCCACACGTGGCCGCCGGACACGACGACGTTGTCCCACGACTCGCCGGCCACGTCCCAGTTCGCCAGCCATGCGTCGACGCCGAACCCGTCGCGCATCTCGTCGGCGACCTCGGCCGCGCCGCGGACCCTGGTCGCGTCGTCGATGTAGCGGGACGCGACCTGTGTCTGCCCGGGCAGGCCGGGGGCGCCTCGGCCGACCCGGACCTCGGGTACACGCACCCCGGCGGCGCGGTACAGGGAGGCGGCAAGCGCCTCTTCCCGTGCCTGCCCTTCGGGTAGAGACTTGACGTACCAGCGGCTGCCGTCGGCGGCCTCGTACAACCCGCCGGGGTTGGAGCCGCGCTGGGGGCCGACGCGGGTGAGGCCGGAGAAGTCTCCGGCTTCGACCCGTTGGGTGGGTGTGAGTCTCGGCTGGGGGGCGGGGAGCGTGGTGGTGGCCAGGTGCGCCCGGGGTATCGGAGCCGGTCGGGGGGTTGGTGGCAGGCCTTGGGCGACGCGGCGTTG
>CAZSNW010000291.1:0-2992 GCA_964608245.1 uncultured Micromonosporaceae bacterium | reverse complement strand
TGTCGAACTTCACTATAGACTTGACGGCGGGCGGCAAGTTCCCGGCCGGCACTTTCTCCCTGATCCGGGTGTACCTGCGTGGGTCGTTGACTGTGGACGGTGTGCGCATCCAGGTCCGCGTCAACGGGGACACCACCCCCGAGCTGCATCTGCGAAGCTGGATGGTGCACCGGATGGACACTGGGGCGCTAGTGGAGTCCGGCGCTGATGCGGTGACCAGCTGGCCGGTCGGGCTGTGGTCCACGGGGGCATCCTGCAACTCGCGGATCACGATCTACCGCACCGACGTCTCGTCGATCTTGTCTTTCGACGCGGTGGGTTACCGCGCTAGCAGCGGCAATACGCTACGTTACCGGATGCAGTCCAATGGACACCTCGCTGCCGCGCGGCTGCTGTCCAGTCTCCAGGTGTTCCCGTTCACGGGCTCCATCGCCAGATGCTTCTGGTGGGCGGAGGGATTCCGGGTGTGAGGCGGTGACGGATGGCCTGGACTACATTGGAGGATGAGGCGGCTGTCCTGGACCAGCTCCCTGAGACTGGCCGGGTCGCCATCGATGTGATCGGCCAGTCGGTGGAAGGTCGGCCGATTCGGCTGCTGCGCATCGGAAACCCGCCACCGCCGCCGCACGCTCGCGCGGTTGTCATGTTGGTTGGTTCCCAGCACGGCGACGAACCAGCTGGCCGGGAGGCGTTGATTCAACTCGCCGTAGATCTCGCCAACGGGAACCTGCCAGAGTTCGATGACTTCCTCGAAACGCACGGCGTGCACATCATCCCCACCCCGAACCCCGACGGGATCGCACACGGCACTCGCCAAAACGCTAACGGGATCGACCTCAACCGCACGTGGTTGAGCCTGTCCCAACCAGAGTCCCGGGCGATCGCACTGTTACTGGGCCGCCTGCGGCCGCTCCTGTTGGTCGACCACCATGAGGCCGACCCACAGCTGAGCGCCAACGTAACGTTTGCGCCACCGAGCGCGCCGCCAACGGACCCGGCGATCCTCACCCGGGCCGGCGACCTGATCACAGCAACCAAGGCGGCGATGACCACCAACGGGTGGACGGTGGGCGACTATGCGACCACCGGGGAGCCAAACCGGCTGGTGTCCAACCTAGGTATCCGGCATGCGGTGTCCATGCTGGTAGAGACATCGGCGTCCCAAACGGACACGGTTCGCGTCGCCCAGCAGCGTGAATGCGCACTCGTGGCGATCGCCTATGCCATGGCGGAGATGCCGGGGTTGCAGCAGGACTCGGATGCGGCCGCGCAACGTGCCATCACGGCCGGTGCCAACGGGGACGCGTTCGACCTAAACAACGGGATCGTCCTAGACCCGGCCCCTCTCGGCTACCAGCTGTCAGGTGTACTGCCCGAGCTTCACCTGGAGGCCTTTGGAATCCAGGTGACCGGTGCTCGGGTGTCGATGGCGCAGCCGGCCCGGTCGGTGATCCCGTTCCTGTTCGATGTGGACTCCCCGCACATGGTGGCGCACGGGGTTCGACTGTGGACACTGCCGGTGCCGGTCGTTGTGGCCACAGTGCAGGACTTCGCGTCGGTGGTCAGCGGAAGCCACACGTTGCTGACGCATGTGCGACTCGTGACCGGCTTCCCGAACGGCTACGACCCGGATGGTGTCGATATCCCGGTGCGTAGCGGCACAGTGGAGCTAGATGCTACCGCCGACGTGTTTGCCACGCTCGATCTGGAGATTCCGGGTGTGGACCCGGAGACCGGGCGGCCGTGGTTCCCGCGCCGCTCTGTCGACCCGCTGGCACCCTATGGTGCGGAGCTGTTCGTGCGCGTGGGCGTGGACCTGGGCGACCGTACCTTGTGGAGCCCGCTGGGCTACTTCCGGATTGACGACTTGGATCAGTCGGACGCACCTGATGGACCAATCCGCATCTCTGGATCAGACCGCATGGCGGGCATCATCGATGCGCGATTGGTGGAGCCGATGGAGTTCAGCCGGTCTGCGACCTATGCGCAGGTCGTGACGGCCCTGGTGCAGGATGCCCACCCGCTCGCGGTGGTCGCTTTCGATGACGACAGCGGTGACCGGACGATCGGTCGCCGGCTGATCGTGGAAGAGGACCGCTACGAGGCTCTGCGCGACCTGGCGGAGAGCCTGGGAAAGCTTGTGTGGTGGGACGGCGAGGGCATCCTGCGCGTAGCTGATGCTCCAGATGCGACAGTGCCGGTGTGGCATATCCGAGCCGGCCGGCACGGGGTACTCGTCAGTACACAGAGGAGGGTCACCCGACAGGGCATCTACAACGCGGTGGTGGCCCAGGGCGAGGCCACTAGCGGCACACCGGCGCGGGCGGTGGTAGTCGATGACGGCCCTCTCAGCCCGACGCGCTGGGGTGGACCGTTCGGCAAGGTTCCCCGCTTCTACAGCAGCCCGCTGCTGACGACGCGGGGGCAGGCTCGGGCGGCCGCCGCGAGTATCCTGCGCCGGTCGCTCGGCATGCCCTACTCGGTGTCGCTCGGTGCGATCACCAACCCAGCGCTGCGTCCACATGATCCGATCCGAGTGACGCTGCGGGACGGGTCGCGGGATCTGCACATTGTGGACACCGTGAGCATCCCGCTGACCGTCGGGGGTGGACCGATGCAGCTGACCACCCGGTCCATGGCTGATGTGCGATTGGGGGAGCTTGATGGATGACCTGTCGCGCCTCTTGGTGCAGCATCCCCAGCCCGGCGCCCGCTTCGGTCAAGGCACGTTGCGGGAATGGGACCCTGACACGTTCGAACATGTCATCGAGTGGCGCGGACTGCGGATCAGAGACGCGACAATCCTGGCCGGGGTGGATGCGCTTACCTGGCAGCCCGGTGATCAGGTGCTGCTGCTCGGCGCTGACCAGTCCGGCCGTCGCGGGTGGACAGACTGGATGGTGCTGGGGCGTGCGATCACGCCGGGACCTGGGGCCGCTGACCAGGCCATCGCGCCGATGCGCACCAGCCTGGCACAGCAGATCGCTGTGGC
>CAZSNW010000290.1:0-3009 GCA_964608245.1 uncultured Micromonosporaceae bacterium | reverse complement strand
ATCGGCGACCGGCTGCAGCGCCGCACCCCGAGGGGCCGGGCACTGGTCGCGGCGGTGGGGGTGCTCGCCGCCGTGCCGCTGTTCATCGGGCTCATCTTCGTCCCGCTGCGGATCGACCTGGCCACCAGCGAGACCGACCGGGGCGCGGTGGTCGTCGGCGTGCTGCGCAGCCTCGTCACCGAGCCGACCCTCGGCGCCACGTTCCTGGTGGCGCTGGTCGCCATCGGGCTGGTGTCGGCCAACTCGCCCAACTGGTACGCGTTGATCGCGGAGGTCAACCCGCCGGAGCACCGCGGCACCGCGTTCAGCGTCGGCAACCTCGTCAACGGGGTGGGGCGCACGATCGGCGCCGACCTGACCGTGCGGACGTTCGACGCGCTGGGCCGGGCGTTGCCGCCGCCGGCCAACTACGCGGTCGGGCTGGCGGTCTTCCAGCTCTTCTTCCTCCCCACCGGGATCATGTTCTGGCTGGCGTCCCGCACCGCCCCCCGGGACATCGCCACGGTACGCCGAATGCTGCGCACCCGGGCGGCGCAGGCGGCCGCGGCGCAGCCCGGCGCCGGCGACGGACATCCCACCCGGCCCCGGGGGTGACACCGGCGACGGTCGTGCGGCAAGGTGGCGATGGTGCGGCCGGCGGCCGGAGCCGGCCCGCGGAGGTGGAGCGTGCAGGACATCTGGAGATCGCAGGGCCCGCTGATCGTCACCGTCCTCGCCCTGGTCGCCGGTTTCGTCGTCGTCGGCCTGGTGTACCGCGCACTGCGGCGGGCAGCCCGTCACGTCCCGATCCTGGCCATGGTGGCCCGGCGGACCCACCAGCCGGCGCAGATCCTCGTGGCGATCCTCGTCGCGCTCGTCGCCGTCCAGCTCACCACCCGCACCGGCGCCTGGCGCGGCCTGCTGCTGCACGGCCTGGTGCTGGGCGCGATCGCGGCGGGTGCCTGGCTGGTGGCCACCCTGCTGCGGGTCGCGGAGGAGAAGGTCCTGGCCTACATGCTCGGCCCCGGGCGGGACGGGGTGGCGGCCCGGCGCGCCCGCACCCAGGTCACCCTCCTGCGGCGGGTCGCCATCGCGGTGGTGGTCCTGGTGGCCGTCGGCGCGGGGCTGTCGACCTTCGAGACCGTGCGGGGGCTCGGCACCAGCGTGCTGGCCTCCGCCGGGCTGCTGGGTGTGGTCGGCGGTCTGGCCGCCCAGTCCACCCTGAGCAACCTGTTCGCGGGGATGCAGCTTGCCTTCGGGGACCGGTTGCGGATCGACGACGTGGTCGTGGTCGAGGGGGAGTGGGGCCGGGTGGAGGAGCTCACGCTCGGCTACGTGGTGATACGGATCTGGGACGAGCGCCGCATGATCCTGCCCACCTCGTACTTCACCACCACCCCGTTCGTCAACTGGACCCGCAGCGGCGCCGACATCCACGGCACCGTGGAGCTGGACGTCGACTGGACCGTGCCGGTCGCGGAGCTGCGTGAGGAGCTGCGTCGGTACGTCAGCCAGCACCCGCTGTGGGACGGGCGGTCGGTGAGCCTGCAGGTGACCGAGGCGACCGGGGGACGGGTCCGGGTGCGGGCGTTGCTCAGCGCCGCGGACGGCGGGAAGATCTGGGGCCTGCGCTGCGACGTGCGCGAGCACCTGGTCGAGTGGGTGCGCACCCGCCATCCGCAGGCGCTGCCGCGGACCCGGACCGAGCTGACCGTGGTCAGCGACCCCCCGGACGAGGCGCCGCCGGCCCCGCACGACCGTCACGCGCCCACGCGGGAGGAACCCGACCGGCAGCCGCCCGAGCCGAGGCGGCCGTCGGCGAGGCGACCGGGCACCTGACCCGACGGACGCCGCGGCCGGACACCTGACACACCGGGCACGGCGGAGCCGCCGACGCGAGAACCCGGCGCCGCCCGCGTAGCATCCGCCTATGCGATCCCCCCGTACCGCGGCGGCCGCGGTCCTCCTCGTGTCGACGCTGTGGCTCACCTCCTGTACCGGAGACCAGGACCTTCCGGACGACGCCGACCAGGTGCTCGCCGGCGCGGTCGACGCGATGGCCGACCTGCGGACCGTCCGGCTGCGCGTGCAGGCCGACACCGACGTGGCCGAGCTGCCGGTACGGCGCGTGGAGGCACAGGTCACCCGCACCGGCGACGCCGCCGGCACCGCCCAGGTCGAGCAGTTCGGCCAGCTCGTGGAGGTGACGTTCGTGGTGGTCGGCGACGCGTTCCACTACCAGGTGCTCGGCGGGTGGCAGCGGGGCTCGCGGGCGGAGGCGGCGGCGCTGTACGACCCGTCGGCGGTCCTCGACCCCGACCGGGGCGTCGCGCACCTGCTGCGTACCCTCACCGACGCGCGGGTCGAGGGGGAGGAGGAGGTGGCGGGCGTGCGCGCGTGGCGGGTGACCGCCGGGTTCGGACCGGAGGCGCTGGCCACGCTGTTGCCCGGCGCGCCGGAGGGGGTCCGAGGGACCCTGTGGATCGGCGTGGACCGCCCGCTGCTGCACCGGGTGCGGATCGAGCTGCCCGACGGCGCGGAGCCGGTCACGGTCGACCTGTACGACCACGCCGCGCCCGCGGACATCCGTGAGCCCTGACCGCCCGGCCGGCACGCCGGCGCGGGCACGACCCGACCACCCGCCGTCCGCCCGGCTGGCCCGGCCGGTCGCGGTGGGGGTCGGGAGCGTGGCCACGCTGGTGGCGGCACTCGACGCGTACGTGGTGGTCATCCTGCTGGTGGAGATCGTCACCGACCTGGCCGTGCCGGTGAACCGGCTGGAACGCGCCACCCCGCTGGTCACCGGCTACCTGCTCGGGTACGTCGCCGGCATGCCGCTGCTGGGCCGCCTGTCCGACCGGTACGGGCGGCGGCCGCTGCTGTACGCCTGCCTGCTCGGGTTCGCCGCCGGGTCGGCGGTGACCGCCCTGGGCGCCACCGTGCCGGTGGTGGTCGCCGGCCGCCTGCTGCTGGGCCTGGCCGGCGGCGCCCTGCTGCCGGTCACCCTCGCCCTGGTCGCCGACCTGTACC
>CAZSNW010000289.1:0-3013 GCA_964608245.1 uncultured Micromonosporaceae bacterium | reverse complement strand
CGGGCGCGAGGCGCGCCCGGCGCCGCCCACCGTGATCGAGGACGTCACCGCCGCACTGGAGATCCCCTCCGAGGGTTTCGCGAGCCGCGTGCTCCATCGGGACGACCGGGTCCGGGTGGTCGGGTTCGCGTTCGCCGCCGGCGGGGAACTCACCGAGCACACCGCCGCGCTACCGGTGGTCATCCAGGTGGTACGCGGACGGGTCGAGCTCACGGTGGAGGGGCGCACAGTCACCGTGACCCCGTCGAGCTGGGTCCACCTGCCACCCCGTGAGCCGCACTCGGTCCGGGCGGCCGAACCGAGTGTGATGCTGCTGACGATCATCGCCGGCGCGTGACGCGCCGGCGCACCCGGCACCGTGGAGGACCGCCACGGTGCCGGGTCGGTCCGGTCAGGACGGGACCGTCGCCACCGCGTCCAGGATCCGTTCGAACGTGGTGCGGGTCGGCAGGAACGACAGCAGATGCCGCACGCTGCGGTCGGCGTGGCGGGAATCCTCGTCGTCACCGGCGTCCAGCGCCCGACGGATCTCTTCGCTGGCGTAGTTGGCGAGGCTGGTGGCGGCGCCACTGAACGCGGTCAGGTCCAACCGCGGGAGCCGGCCTCCGCCCGCCCGGTAGCCCTCGACCATCGCGCGGGCCCCCGCCGCGTTGACTCCGCCGTGTGCGTCGACGGTCCAGTGGGTCAACGCGTCCGCCAGTTCCCAGGCCGGCGGCTCACCACCGGCGTGCTCCCAGTCGCACACGACGAGCCGGCCGTCCCCGGCCAGCCGGACACTGGCCGGTCCCAGCGTGTTGTGGCACAGCACCGGCGCGGACGACGGTGGCGCCTGCCCGATCTCGTCCAGCGCGACCAGCGCGGGCACCGCGTCGGCCAACGCGCCGGCCCACGCCACGCCGGCTGCCCGCGCCTCGGTGGCCAGGTCCTGCCACGACACCGTCGACAGGCGGGACGCGTGCCACGGGCTCACGCGGTCCACCGGCAGACCGAGCCGGTGGATCCGGGCGAGGATGCCACCGACCTGGTACGCGACGGCCGCGCTGACCGGCGCCGCCAGCGGTGGGCCGGAGTGCCGCCACTCGTAGACCCGCCACTCGTGCCCGCCGATCGACTCGACGACGGCCCCCGACCGGCTGCGCACCGGCGCGGGCAGCAGGACGCCCTCCCGGGCGGCCGCCTCCTGCAACGCCACCTCGGTCTCCACGTCGACGATCGGGATCCAGCTGTCCATCGTGCGGACCATGAACCGGCCGCGGTCGGTCCGCAGCGACCACTGCCGCCCCGTCTCGTCGGGGCGGGCCAGCGAGCGCATCGGCGCGGTCACCTCGCCCAGCCCGTACCGGTCGGCGACGGCGCGGGCCAGCGCCGGGTCGGCCACCTCCGCCCGGCCACGCGCGCGGTCGACCTCCGCCTTCAGGTCGGTCCAGGAGTCGAACCCGTACTGCCTCGCCAGCGACGCCTGCGCCTCGGCCAGCGTGGCCTCCGGGTTGGTGTCCCGCAGCCCGGCGAGCAGGTCCTTCGCCTGCCGGCGCAGGTGGTCGAGGTGGGGGTTGTCGGGAAGCGTACGCATGGAGCACCTCGCTCCTCGCCCGGGCCCGCGCGGGCGGTCAGAGCGTCGGTGTCCGCCGCTCGTACCGGTGGGAGAAGGGGGTTGGCTTCGAGCCTTCCGGCGGGCCTCGGCGCGCTCCCCGACGCGCTGCCCAGAGACTAGCGACCACGGCCCAGGCCGGCAACCGCCGGGCATGTATCGATCGCCGGTGACGAGCCGATGCGCGCCGGGGCACCGGCTCCCGGGGCCGGACCTGTCACGTCTTGGGGCACGTCAGTCGCGGGCGCGGGGGTGGCGACGGTAGGGGCTCACCGTCGGGTCGCCGTCGATCCAAAACCGCCACGGCCGGTCCGCGTCCCGCGTGATGCCGACCCGCGGGCCGCTGCGGACGCGCGCGGAATCGACCGGCCCGACCGGCGGCAGCAGCCGCACCGGGGAGGCCGGGTCGAGCAGGTCGGCGCCGTTGGCGGTGCCGTCGAGCCCCAGCACCCGGGCGAGCCGGGCGGGGCCGCGGGCGAGCTCCCGGTCGGCCCGGGCGGTCAGCCGGCGGCGCCGCGCCACCTCCCGCCCGTCGACCACCTCGCCGGCGCGCAGCAGCACCGCCGACGCGGTCCCCTCGGGCCCGCAGACGACGTTGAGACACCAGTGCATGCCGTAGGTGAAGTACACGTACAGCCGGCCCGGCGGGCCGAACATGACCCGGTTGCGGAGGCTCTCCCCCCGGTGCGCGTGGGAGGCCTCGTCCTCCCCGACTCCGGCGTACGCCTCGACCTCGGTGAGCCGGACAGTGACCCCGCCGGCGGCCACGAGGCATCCGAGCAGCCCGCGGGCGGCCGGCACCACCGGACCGGCGAGCAGCGCGTACAGGTCGACCGTGCCGCCGGCGGCCGTGTCCGGTGGACCGGTCAGCGCGGCACCACCCGTTCCTCTGCCCACGCCCGCCACCGGTCCAGCTCCTCGCGTACCGCGGCGAGCTGCTCGGCCACTGGTCCGGGGCCGGTGGACCCGACGGTGGTGCGGGCGGCGAGGGCGGAGTCGACCGACAGCACCTGGCGCACCTCAGGAGTGAGGTGCGGGCTGATCTCGGCGAGTTCGGCGTCGCCGAGCTCGCCGAGGTCGCAGCCGCGTTCGACGCACCGGGCCACCAGCCGGCCGGTGATCTCGTGGGCCTCGCGGAACGGCACCCCGCGGCGTACCAGCCAGTCGGCGACCTCGGTGGCCAGCGTGTAGCCGACCGACGCGGCGGCGGCCAGCCGGTCGGTGCGGACCGTCATGGTGGCGACCATGCCCGTCAGCGCCGGCAGCACCACCTCCAGGGTGTCCACCGCGTCGAAGACCGGCTCCTTGTCCTCCTGCAGGTCCCGGTCGTAGGTGAGCGGCAGGCCCTTGAGCATGGTGAGCACCGCCACGAGCGACCCGATCAGCCGCCCTGACTTGCCGCGGGCGAGTTCGGCGGCGTCCGGG
>CAZSNW010000288.1:0-3025 GCA_964608245.1 uncultured Micromonosporaceae bacterium | reverse complement strand
CGTCCAGGTGCCTCGTGGGCGGGTGGCCCGCCTCGGCCCCGGCGATGTCGAAGCCGACCACCCCCTCGTCCCGGTAGCGCACCGCGAGTTCGGCGATCTCCATGGAGCGCGCGGCGTGCCGCATCGCCGTCAGCAGGGTCACCACCTTGATCCGGCGGCCGCCCGGCGTGGTCACGTCGCGGCAGCCGTCGGCGAACCCGGCCAGCACCGCCTCCACCACCTGCTCCAGGCGCAGACCGCGGGACAGGTGCTGCTCCGGCGCGTACCGCACCTCGGCGTAGACCACCTCGTCGGCGGCGAGGTCGGCGACGCACTCCCGGGCCACCCGGTACAGCGCCTCCTCGGTCTGCATCACCGCGACGGTGTGGTCGAAGGTCTCCAGGTACCGCTCCAGCGACCCGGAGTCGGCGGCCTGGACGAACCACCGGCGCAGCGCCTCGGGCTCGTCGGCGGGCAGCCGGTGACCCACCTCGTCGGCCAGCTCCAGGATGGTGGCCGGTCGCAGACCACCGTCGAGATGGTCGTGCAGCAGCGCCTTGGGGGCCCGTCGGATCAGGTCCGCGGACGGGGGTGCGACCATGGGCATACCCTAGCCGCCCTGGGAGGTGCGGGTGCTCGTCGACGCGCTGCCCTGGCTGCGCTGTCCCCACTGCACCGGGGGGCTGACGCTCGTCGACCGGGTGGTCCGGTGCGCGCGCGGGCACAGCTTCGACGTGGCGCGGCAGGGGTACGTCAACCTCGCCGTCGGCCGCCCCACCCACGCCGGTGACGACGCGGCGATGGTCGCCGCCCGGGTCGCGCTGCTCACCAGCGGCGTGTACGACTTCGTCACCGCGGCGCTGGCCACGGCGGTGCCTCCCCCGCGCGGGCTGGTGGTCGACGTCGGCGCCGGCCCCGGCCACCACCTGGCCGGGGTGCTGTCGGCCTGGCCGGAGGCGGTCGGGCTCGCGGTCGACGTCTCCAAACCGGCGCTGCGGCGGGCCGCCCGGGCCCACCCGCGCGCCGCCGCGGTGCTCGCCGACGTGTGGCGCGGTCTGCCGGTGGCCGACGGGGCCGCGGCGGTGGTGCTGGACGTGTTCGCCCCGCGGCACGGCGCCGAGCTCGCCCGGATCCTGCGACCGGACGGGACGGTGCTCGTGGTCACCCCCACCGAGGAGCACCTCGCCGAACTCGTGACCCGGCTGGAGCTGCTGCGGGTGGCGCCGGACAAGCAGGCCCGGCTCGCCGCGGCGCTGGAGCCGCACCTGGTGCCGGTCGACGAGCAGGTCCACCGCCGCACCATCGCCCTGTCCAGGTCGCAGGTGCGTGCGGTGGTCGCGATGGGGCCGAGCGCCCGCCACGTCGACCCCGCGCGGCTGGACGAACTCACCAGCGGTCTCCCCGAACCGCTGCCGGTCACCGCGTCGGTACGTCTGACCCGCTACCGCCGGGCGCGGAGCTGACCGGGCCACCGTAGAGGGGCGTACGCGCACCGGGCTACGTGGACAGGTCGATCTCCTCCCAGCCGCGGGGCGGGTCGTGGTAGGGCCCGATGAAGGTGACCCCCCACTCCAGCGCCCACCGTCGCTGGCCGATGGTGTGCGAGTCCACCGGACCGGGCAGCGGGATCCGTTGCCGCTCCGCCTCCAGGTAGGCCCAGTCCAGGCAGTAGTAGAGGTCGAGCATGGCGGCCGCCTCGGCCGGGGCCCGCGGCGCCACCAGGGTGCGGGCCCGCCAGCTGGCCATGGACTCCGCGCGGCGCAGGTCGGGCAGCAGCGCCACCAGCCCCTCCGGCGCGGGCGTCACCGGGTCCAGGGAGCTGGTGAGCCCCAGTAGCCAGGTCAGGCCGTGGACCGCCTCCAGGTGCATGGCCATCGCCCGCCGGTCCCCCTTGCCGGCGACCACGAACTGCCACTCCGGCGGGGTGACCGCTCCCACCAGGTGGGCCGACAGCAGCCAGCTCATCGCCGCCTCCTGCGGCATGCCGTAGCAGCGGGCCAGCACCACGTTGAGGACCGCGGTCCGTTCCTCCAGCTCCGCGGTGGGCCGCAGGCACACCCGGTCACCGGGCTCCCACACCAGGGGGTAGTGCGGCGGCGGCTCCGGGAGCCCCAACCGGCGCACCTGTTCGCGGCTGGCGGCCCGGACCCGAAGCGGGTCCGGGGCGGTCTCAGTCACCCGGCGCGCCCTCCTCCCCACCGCTCGCTGCCTTTCGCGGGAGCCTAGCGGCACCAGGCGGCGTCGGCGACCACCCGCACGGCCGGCCTGACCTGCGCCGACCGGCGGACGAGGACGGCCGACCGGTCAGCGGTCCGCAGCCACCCGGTCGAGCACGAGCCGCCGCGTCGCGGCAGCCTCCGGTGCGGTGGCGCCCGGCGAGACGGTCACCGCGCCGCGCAGCGCCTCCAGCGCGGCCGGGATCCGCGTCGGGTCGTCGGTGCGCAGCTCCAGCAGCGGCTCGCCGGCCCGCACCGGGTCGCCGGGCCGTCGGTGCAGCAGCACCCCCGCGGTGTGGCTGACCGGGTCCTCCTTGCGGGCGCGACCGGCGCCCAGCCGCCAGGCGGCCACCCCCACCGCGTACGCGTCGACCCGGGTGAGGACGCCGTCGCCCTCGGCGCGCACCTGCTCCCGTTCGGCCGCCTCGGGAAGCGGTGCGTCCGGGTCCCCGCCCTGGGCGCGGACCATCGCCCGGAAGGTGTCCATCGCCCGGCCGCGGGCGAGCACTTCGGCCGGGTCGACGTCGTCGATCCCGGCCAGCGCCAGCATCTCGGCCGCGAGCGCGAGCGTCAGCTGCACCACGTCGGCGGGGCCACCGCCGGCGAGCACCTCGAGCGCCTCGGCCACCTCCACCGCGTTGCCGACCGACCGGCCCAGCGGGGTCGCCATGTCGGTCAGCAGCGCCACCGTGCGTACGCCGTTCGCCTCACCGATCTCCACCATTGCGGTGGCGAGCTCGCGCGCGGCGCCGATCTCCTTCATGAACGCGCCCGAGCCGACCTTCACGTCGAGCACGAGGGCGTCGGTGCCCTCGGCGATCTTCTTGCTC
>CAZSNW010000287.1:0-3076 GCA_964608245.1 uncultured Micromonosporaceae bacterium | reverse complement strand
TCCAGCACCATGTCGATGAAGTCGATGACAATGATGCCGCCGATGTCCCGGAGCCGCAGCTGCCGGACGATCTCCTCGGCCGCCTCCAGGTTGTTGCGGGTGACCGTCTCCTCGAGGTTGCCGCCGGCACCGGTGTACTTCCCGGTGTTGACGTCGATCACGGTCATCGCCTCGGTGCGGTCGATGACCAGGTGGCCGCCGGAGGGCAGGTAGACCTTGCGGTCCAGCGCCTTGATGATCTGTTCCTCGATCCGGTAGACGTCGAACACGTCCTCCGTGCCGGTGTGGCGGCGCAGCCGGCTCAGCAGGTCCGGCGAGACGTGCGACAGGTACGCCTCGACCGTGTCGTACGCGTTGTCACCCTGGATGATCAGTTCCCGGAAGTCCTCGTTGAAGAGGTCCCGGACCACCCGGACCACCAGGTCGGGCTCGGAGTACAACAGCGCCGGCGCGGTGCTCGTCGCCGCCTTGGCCTGGATGTCGTCCCACTGGGCCTGCAGCCGCTTGATGTCGCGGGACAGGTCGTCCTCGGTGGCGCCCTCGGCCGCCGTCCGGACGATCACGCCCGCGCCCTCCGGGACCAGGTTCTTGAGGATGGCGCGCAGCCGGCGCCGCTCGGTGTCGGGCAGCTTCCGGCTGATCCCCGACGAGGTGCCGTTGGGCACGAAGACCAGGTGCCGGCCGGACAGGGCGATGTGGCTGCTCAGCCGGGCGCCCTTGTGACCGACCGGATCCTTGGTCACCTGCACCAGCACCGTGTCACCCGGCTTGAGCGCCTGCTCGATGGAGCGGGCCTTGCCCTCCAGCCCGGTCGCCTCCCAGTTGAGCTCACCGGCGTACAGCACGGCGTTGCGGCCGCGGCCGACGTCCACGAACGCCGCCTCCATGCTCGGCAGCACGTTCTGCACCTTGCCGAGGTAGACGCTGCCGGTGAGCGAGGTGGTGCCGGCCTTGCTGACGTAGTGTTCGACCACCACGCCGTCCTCCAGGACGGCGATCTGGGTGCGGCTGGGCAGTTCCCGGATGACCATGATCCGGTCGACCGACTCCCGGCGGGCGAGGAACTCCGACTCCGTCAGCACCGGCGGCCGGGTCCGCCGCTGGTCGCGACCGCCCTTGCGGCGCTGCCGCTTGGCCTCCAGCCGGGTGGAGCCGCTGACCCCCTTGACCTCGTCGGTGATGTCCCGGCCCTCACGGACCTTGACCACGGTGACCACCCCGTCCTCGGTGGTGGTCTCCTCGGCCTCGACCTCCCCGCCGCCGCTGCCACGCTTGCGGCGACGGCGCCGTCGCCGGCGCTTCACGGTCCCGCCGGTGACCGTCTCCTCGCCCTCGACGAGCACCTCCGCCTCGTCCGGGCTCTCGTCGGCCTCGTCGACCGGGGAGGTCGATGCGTCGTCAGGCGTCTCCGCGTCGTCGTCGGACTCGGACGGCGTGGCCACCGGCGTATCGTCCGGGCTCTCGTCGGCCTCGTCGACCTGCGAGACCTCGTCGGCCGCTCCGGTGTCGCCCTCGGCGGCCTCGGCCGCCTGGGCGCTCCGTCCACGGCCCCGGCCCCGGCCGCGGCGTCCCCGCCGGCGCCGGCGCCGCGGCGACGGTGTGCCACCGTCCTCGCCGTCGGCCTCGGCGACCGGCTCCCCCGGGGCCTGTCCCTCCGCCGGCTCTCCACCGGTGGTTTCACCCGACGACTCGTTCGCCGCACGGGTCGGGCGGGACGGGGACACGGCCATGGCCGGGTCGGGCGCCAGGAACAGCGGCGCCACGCTGGGCACGGCCCGGGTCGGGGGCCGCTGCGGGGTCTGCGGCCCGCCCGGCTCCTGGCCGCCGGTGGCGGCGGCCCCGGACGTCCCGGAGCTGGTCGGACCGGTCGACCCGGAGGCGGCTCCGCCGGTCGACCCGGTGGTGGTCACGGTGTCGTTGGTCGACGCGCCGGTCGGTGCGTCGTTGTGGCCGGGCCCGGCGTCCCCGACCGGGCCGGTCGGCTCGCTGTCGAGCATGCGCTACTCCGTCTTCCGGCATCCCCGGGCGCGGGCGGCGACACGGAACCGCAGGTTCCGGAAGCCGGGAGCCCGCAGCCGCGCGGGAATGCCCCCGTTGTCGTCGGTGGCTGCCCACCCGTAGGGATGGGCGCGACCGAAGTCGTCACTGAGCGCAAGGCGTGAACCCGCGGGAACTCAGCCGGCGCTCGCCGGTGGCGCCCCGTCACGATCCGTCGCGAGCGGATCGGCGATCTCCCCCGACGCGGTGAGTGGTCCCTGAGCCAGTCGGGTCGCCCGGGCGGGAGCCGCCGGCTCCAGACCCGCCACCGCTCGGAGGCCGGTAAGGACGTCATCGGGTCGGACGGCGGGTGTCACCTGCCGAACGACACAGTCAAGTATGGCACATGGCCCGGTGCCGGCCTGGGAAGGTGCGCCGACCGGCCCGGCCGCCGGCCCCCCGACCCAGGCGGGTGGTGGCGCGGCGGCGGGGTCGCGCACGACGGTCAGCCGGACCAGGGCGGCCCGGACGTCCACCGTCCGCCGGCCCTGTTTGGTGGTGCGCTCCACCGCCAGTTCCGGTGCGGCGAGCAGGGCCGCCACCGCCTGCGCCGCGGTGTCCGCCTCCACCCCCGGCAGCTCGATGCGCCACCAGGACGCCTCCAGCCGGTCGGCGAGGTTGGTGCCGGGGGTGGCGACCACGGCCTCCAGCACGTCCAGGCCGGGCGACAGCGCCGCATCCAACGCCTTCGCCATCGCGGCCGGGTCCACCGGCTCCCGCAGCGCGATCTCCAGGTACTCCGCCTCACTCGCCACCCCGGTGGGCGCCGCGCTGGCGTACGAGATGCGCGGGTGCGGGGTGAAGCCCTGCGAGTAGGCCACCGGCACGCCGGCGCGCCGCAGCGCGCGTTCGAACGCCCGGGCGACGTCGCGGTGGGAGGTGAAGCGCAGCGGCCCGCGCTTGGCGTAGCGCAGCCGCACCCGCTGCACCACCGGCGCCTGCCCGCCGGGCGGTTGACGACGGGTCGTCACGTTCTCGGTGATGGTTCGCTCCTTATACGGGGGTCAGCGGAAGCAGCTTCCGCCCCGTCGGACCGATC
>CAZSNW010000286.1:0-3082 GCA_964608245.1 uncultured Micromonosporaceae bacterium | reverse complement strand
GCCTCCTCGGCGAGCCGGCGGTACTCCTCCCCGGCGCCGGCGCGCCACAGCCGCAGCAGGAAGGTGCCCACCCCGGACGCCCCGCTGCACCAGTGGAAGCGGAGGTCGCTCCCGCTGGGTCCCGAGATGTCGTTGGGCCAGTACGTCCCGCCGGCGTCCCGGGCGGTCGCCGCGGCCAGCGTCTCGCCGGCCCGGTACGCCAGGTCCCGGTAGTCGTCACGCCCGGTGGCACGCGCCGCCGCGAGCAGGAACGCACCGACGCCCGCCACCCCGTGCGCGTACCCGTAGTGACGTGCGCCGGCCAGTTTGGAGTCGAAGTCCTCCGGGACCGGCCAGTGGACGCGTCCGTCGTCGTCGGTGACCGCCCGGGCTGCCACGTCGTCCGCGGCCGTCAGCAGGCGCTCACGCAGCACCGGCTCCTTGGTCTGGGACCACAGGTACAGGTGCGCCATCCCCACCCCGGAGCCACCGTGGGTGATGTCGGGATTCGGCCACCGGAGCGGCAGCGCGCAGGCCAGCTCCAGCGCCCGTTCGATGACACCCGGGTCGTCCAGGTAGCAGCCGGCGGTGTAGAGCGCCCACGCGGTGCCGGCCCGACCGAAGTGGAGGCCCGGTAGCAGTGGACTCACCGAGGTACGCCGCCGGTCGAGCCACCTGGTGAGACGGACCACCGCCTCGCGGAGCCGGTCCGCGGGCAGCTCCGCACCGGCGTCGGCCAGCTCCGCGGCGCGGACCAGCACCGCCAGAATGCCGGCCACACCGTGGTGCATGTTGCCGACATCGGAGCGGTACGCCAGGTCTCCGTTGCCCAATGGAAGCTGCTCGGGCGGGGTGGTGAGCACCTGGTCGGTCAGGTAGGCCAGGCAGTCGGCCAGCAGGGCCTGGCACCGGTCGGGTTCCAGGGCCGCCACCGGGCCACCCGCCGGCAGGTCCACCGACGCGGGTGCCGGTGAAGCCAGGAAGTCGCGCAGCCTCGCGGTGTCCCAACGCTCCGCGGGATCCTCGGCGGTGAGGCCGAGGATCGCCGGCGCCAGCCGCAGCGCCGCCGGGTTTCGGGCTGTCGCATACCGCAGCAACAGGGCGATCCGGTCTGCCGCGCGGCGGACACCGACCGGCCGGTCGGGCGGGAAGGCGACGTTGGCTCCGGTGGCGACGTGGCATAGCAACGCGCCCAGGGAGTAGTGGTCGGTGCCGGGCCCCGGCGCGGGCCCCACCGGAGGCCCAGCGATGATCTCCGGCGCTACGAACCCGGGCGTGTGGGCGTGGCCGACCCAGTCGCCCTGCCGGGTCACCAGCTCGGTGTCGACCAGCACGACACTGCCGTCCGGGCGCACCATGACGTTGCCGGGCGACAGATCCCGGAACACCAGGCCGCGGGCGTGTACCTCGTCGAGGAGATCAGCGAGCCGACCCGCCAGCGCCGTCACCGCCGCGACCGGCGGTCCCTCGATCTCGCCGTCCCGGTCGGACGCGCCCGCACCGGTCACCCGGTGGTCGACCGCCTGGTCGTACGCCCACGCCCCTGGCGAGGTCCCCTCCACCTCCTCCACCGCCAGGAACAGGTGCGGCCCGTGCTCGAACAGCAGCACGAGTTCCGGCGTCAGGCCCGCGAGCGTGGTGAGCATCGCCGCCTCGTGCCGCAGCCCGTCCTGCGCGTCACCATGCAGCAGGAAGCCTCCGATGTGAGGGCGTGCCTCCTTGAGGATCACCCGGCGGCCGGTCTGCCGGTCCACCGCCCGGTAGACCCCGCCGCGCGCCGTGTGCCGGATCGCACGCTCCACCTCGAACCGACCCGCCAGCAGCACCGGCTTCGGGTCCGTTGGCGGGGTGGCCGGCCGACCGGGGCGGCCCGGGAACGGCGGCGCCCCCGCCCACGGCGGCGGGGCGAACCACGGCACCCGACGGTCCTCCACCAGCTGGCCGTCCGGCGCCTCCAGCCGGACCTCCCACGACGCGTCGTTGGTCATGAACGGCACGCCGGTGAACGCCCCGTAGCGGTAGTGCACCAGGCTGCCCGGCCGCACCGGCCGGTCCGACAGGATCGCCGGGCCCGGCAACCCTGCGGTGGCCTGGTCGAGCAGCCGGGCCAGCTCACGCAGGTGGTCGTCGTCGCGCGGGTACGCGGTGATGAACTTGCCGGCCTGCGCCCGGTCGGCGTCCCGGCGGGTCAGCCTCTCGACCTGGGCGATGGTGGCGGCGAACTTGAACGCGCACTCCTGCGCCACCAGCACCCGCGCGGCCTCGTACAGCACCAACGGCGCCGACAGGCGGGTTGCAGACACGTGGAGCTTCCACCCCTGCACCCGCATGGGGTAGCCCGACGGGGTCAGGTGGCACCAGACATCGTCCTCGCGGATCGTCCACCGGTCCGCCCGGTCACCCAGCGCCGCCAGCGCGATGTCCCGCAGGGGCATCGAACCCGGCCTTATTCCCATGTGGACATTGTCTGGAGTGAAACTGGATTTCCACTGGACCGCCGATGGACGTCAGGTGGACGGCTGGACGACGCCCGCAGCGCCGTCCGCTGGACGCACGGCCGGGTGCACCCGGTCCGCAGCAGGCCGGGGTCTGGATCAGGTCAGGTCAGGCCGATGTCAGGATCGGGCCGGCGTCACGCCGCGCCGAACCGGCGCTCCCGCGTCGCGTAGATCTCGCACGCCTGCCACAGGTGCCGGCGGTCGAAGTCGGGCCACAGCACGTCCAGGTAGACGTGCTCGGCGTACACCGACTGCCAGGGCAGGAAGTTGGAGGTGCGCAGCTCGCCGGAGGGGCGCAGGAACAGGTCCACGTCGGGCATGGACGGCTGGTAGAGGTAGCGCGCCACGGTCTTCTCGTTGATCCGGTCCGGCCGCAGGCGACCGGCGGCCACGTCCCGGGCGATCGCCGCCGCCGCGTCGGCGATCTCCGCCCGCCCGCCGTAGTTGACGCAGAACTGGAGGGTCAGCACGGTGTTGTGGCGCGACATCTCCTCGGCGATCTGCAGCTCCCGGATGACGCTCTTCCACAACCGACCGGGGCGGCCGGCCCACAGCACCCGCACCCCCATCTCGACCAGCTGGTCCCGGCGCCGGTGGATGACGTC
>CAZSNW010000285.1:0-3110 GCA_964608245.1 uncultured Micromonosporaceae bacterium | reverse complement strand
CGTCGTTCTCGCAGTACCGGTGGGCGACGTGGGCGGCCCAGCCGTACTCGCCGTCGCCGTCCCGGCGCGCCAGCACGTCCGGCACCCGGATCCGGGTCTCGTCCGGCTCGTCCGGCAGCAGCCGCGGCAGCAGCGCACCCAGCGCCGCGTCCACCCGGACCGAACGGGGCTTGTACACCACCCGGCCGCCGCGGCACCGCAACACGGCGACGGTGTGACCACCCTGGTGGCTGTCACCGGCGCCGAACTCCACCTCGACCAGCGTGGGATCGCCGCCCACCAGCGTGGCGAGCGCCTCCCGGTCCCGGGCGAACCGGCGGGCCGCCACCAGCACCGCGTGACACCGGTTCTCGACGATGGCGCGGATTCGCGGCAGCAGCGCCGGGTAGACGTCGTCGAGAAGCTTCCAGTTCTCCGGCTGTGTGAGCCGGTCGAGCCACTCGTCCCACCGCTGCTGGGGGTCCGAGGCGGACAGCCGGCCCTGCAACCGGGCGGCGTGGAATTCCAGCAGGACCACGCGGCTCACCCGCAGCCAGACCGCGCCGCGCAGAACGGTCACCGCCGCCTCGCAGAAGACGTCCCGCTCGTGCGGGTGGAGCGGCTGCAGCGCCCCGACCGCCGTGCGGAGCGTGCTCAGGGCGGGCCCGGTCAGCGGGCCCACGATCCGGTCGATGTCGGCCAGTTGACGGGCCGGTTCCGCGGTGGCGGTCATGATCCCGATACCCCCCTCCGGTGGCGGTGGACCGGTGCGGAGCGATCCGGGGCCGGCCGGCGAGGTGCCGGCTGGCCCCGGACGTCCCACCGGCTCAGTGACGGTGGTGTCTACCGCCTCAGCAGCAGTAGTAGTGGATGTTCTTGCACGGGTCGTACGAGCCGCTCATCTCCGAGTAGGTCTGGGCACCCGACCACGGGTCCCAGCCGCCACCACCGGTCGCGGTGATCTCCTGCACCGCGAAGCCCTCGCTGAACACCGGGCCGACCGGGCCGTCCAGGTCACCGTCGCGCCAGCCGGCGATGATCTCCTCTACCGTACGCTCCATCGTCGCAGTAGCCATGTGTCGATCTCCTTCCAGAGGCCTACCAGCCCTCCGGGCCATCGTCGGGTTCGGATGGACGAACAGCCCATAGGTAGATCTCTTTGGCCACATGATTCCGTAGCCGGATGGACGTCGACTGGACGGCGGCTGGACGATGGCCGGAGCGCCGTGGCCGGCCGACCCGCGTACCCGTTCTACCGCGACCGACGTGTGCGCACTCCGGTCAGCAGCACTGGAACGCCATGTGGGCACAGGGGTGGTTGGCCGTGCTCGGGTCGTGAAAGGCATGCTCGTCAGGTAGTTGCAGTTGCCGGCACCGGTGGCGGTGATCTCCTGGACGACCTAGTCGTCGTGGAACAGCGGACCGGCCGGACTGTCCTCTCCCTCCCCGTCCCGCCACCCGGCGATAACCTCCTCCGCCGTGCGGCTCAACGTCTGCGTCGCCATCGCTGTCTCCCTTCCTCACCCGCCGACGACGCGGACCGCCGTACGTCCGCCCGTCAGCGGGAAAGTCTCACCAGACATGAAGAATGTTCACATTCCGCGGAATTTCATGGGACGGGGACGGGACGCGGGCATGCCGGTCCGGCCGAGCACGGGTGAAGCCGCCCTGAAACCTGCCCGGGGACGCGCCGGCGGTCACGCCGCCGGGTCGACGATCCGCGCCAGGAAATACAGCGCCCCGGTGCCGCGGTGCCGTACCACCAACAGGAACGGGCGGTCCACGTAGAACGGCAGCGGGGCCGACAGATCCATCGACACCGCCCGCATCATCACCGCCGTGGCCGCCGCGCCCTCGAACCCCTGCTCGTCGACGCGCAGCACTGTCTTGTGGACCACCTGCTCCACCCACAACCGCTCGGTGTCGGTGAGCCCGGAGAAGTCCGCCGCCTCCCGGTCGAACGGCGCCCGGACCCCGAGCGCCGCCAGCCGGGTCGCCAGCTGCGCCGAAGCCTCCACCCGGAACCGGGGCAGCGCCAGATCCAGCTTGACCGGCGACAGCGCACCGTACAGGGCCGTCAGCACGTCGGTGGACATCCGGCTCAACGCCTCCGGCGCCGGGTCGTCCGGCAGCAGGACGTCCACCACCGCGTCCCCGGGTGTGGGCAGCGAGACCATCCGCCAGCCGGCGGCCGCCGCGTACGGGAACGACTCCTGCTGGTGCATCATCGGCACCTCACGCGGACCGGACGGCGTCGCGAACGACGCCGGTGCGGTGGCGTGCTCCGGGAAGGGGCTCAGCCAGGCGACCTTCAGGTAGAGGGCGTTGACGATCACCGCGGCGATCTCCCGGTGCACGGCGCCGGGCGCCAGCAGGTCGCGGACCAGCCCGCGGGTGGTGTCGGCCACGTCCTCGTTGATCCGCACCCGTACGCCCTCCGGGTCGCCTGCGAAGTCGGCGTCCCGGACCCGCCCGCCCGGCCAACCCGCCAGCTGCGTCGCATAGTCGGGCAGGACCCGCCAGCCGGTGCGCATCCACAGCGTGTTTGCCACCGCGGCCTCGGCCTCCGCCGGGGTGGCCGCCTCCACCAGCAGGCGACCGAGCGCGGCGAGGTCGCCGCCGGGGACCAGGGCGGTGACCAGCTCGTCGCGGGTGCGCCCCCGCGCCCCGGCCGCCGCCAGGCCGAGCGCCGAGGAGACCGAGTATGGCGACCAGGGAAGGTTGCCGCCGGCCGGCAACCGGTGGTGCAGGGCGAGCGCGAAGTCCAGGTGCGGCCGGTACATAGGGGCCAGCCTACGGGCCCCACCCGGCCGCCGCACCACGACAACCGCGGCGACAGTGCCGCCGGCCGACCGACGGAAACGACAACTGCGGCGATGTTGTGGCCGATCGACGGTCGTACGCCGCAAAATCGCCGCAGTTGCGGCACGGAAGGATCGCCGCGGTCGCGGCACGGAAGGCGGGTCAGGCGCGGTCGGGCCGCGGCCGCCCGCCCCGCCAGCGCACCAGCAGGGAGTGCTCCACCCCGATCGCATCCAGCACCTTCCCCGCCACGAAGTTGACCAGCTGCCGGGCCGTCGCGTCCGCCCCGGCCCCGTAGAAGCCGGGGCTGGCCGGCAGTACGACCGCCC
>CAZSNW010000284.1:0-3113 GCA_964608245.1 uncultured Micromonosporaceae bacterium | reverse complement strand
TGGTGTTCACCGACTGGCCGCCGGGGCCCGATGAGCGGAACACGTCGACCCGGATGTCGTTGGGGTCGATGGTCACCTCGATCTCCTCGGCCTCCGGCAGCACGAGCACCCCGGCGGCCGAGGTGTGGATGCGGCCGGCGGACTCGGTGACCGGCACCCGCTGCACCCGGTGCACGCCACCCTCCCACTTCAGGCGCGACCACACCCCGGCGCCGTCGTCGGGCACGCCGCGGCTCTTGACCGCCATCGCGACGTTCTTGACGCCGCCCAGGTCGGACTCCTGGATGTCGATGACCTCGACCACCCAGCCGCGCCGTTCGGCGTACCGCTGGTACATCCGGAACAGGTCGGCGGCGAACAGGGCGGACTCCTCACCGCCCTCGCCCGCCTTGATCTCCAGGATGACGTCCTTGGGGTCGTGCGGGTCCCGCGGCGCGAGCAGTTCGGCCAGCCGCTCCTCCAGCTCGGCCACCCGGGCCGCGCAGGACCGGACCTCCTCCTGGAAGGTGTTGTCCTCTTCCGCCAGCTCCCTGGCCGCCGCGAGGTCCTCCCGGGCCTGCTGCAGCGCGGTGGCGGTGCGGTGCACCGGCGCGAGCTGCGCGAACCGCCGCCCGACCACGCGGGCGCGGGCCGGGTCGCTGTGCAGTGCGGGGTCCGCCAGCTGCTTCTCCAGCGAGGCGTACTCCTCCAGCAACTCCTGAAGCCGCGCCGGGCCGGTGTCGCTCGACGTGGTGGTGCTCACCGGCCCCTCCCCGACCCGGACGCGGCCCGCTCGCGCCGCACCGCGGCGGTGGTGCTACTTGCCGGCCTTCTCACCGGTCTTCTTGCGCACCTTGGCGTACTTCTGCTCGAACTTGGCGACCCGCCCGGCGGTGTCGAGCACCCGCTGCTTGCCCGTGTAGAACGGGTGGCACACGTTGCAGGTCTCGGCGTGGATGACACCGTCGACCTTGGTGCTGCGGGTGGTGAAGGTGTTACCACACGAGCAGATCACCGTGGTCACCACGTAGGGCGGGTGGATGTCCGCCTTCATGTCTGGATCCTCTCCTCTTCGGTCGCCGGGTCGCCGTCGTCACCGTCCGCTCCCCTTCGGCGGTCGGCTCGGGCGTGAACCGGTACCGGAACGACGCTCTAGTGTGCCACAGCCCGCCGCCACCACCCACCGACGGCAGGAGGTCACCGCCGGTACGCCCGACCGGGTGTACGGCACGCCGGGCGCGATTGACACGACACGATCGGAACCTCGTGGGATCATGAGGTTTCCTCATCGGGACGGTGACGGGACCGGGGCCGGACGGTCGCGCCACCCTGTGCGCTTCCGCCGGAGCAGTGATGTGGGCCGATCGTGAACGGCTGCGCCGCGCCGCCGAGGAGCTGCTCGCCGGGGTCGCGGTCGACCGTTGGGGTCAGGTGGGGGTCAGCGTCTACGAGACCGCCCGGCTGGTCACCGTCGCACCGTGGCTGGCAGGACACGACGCACGGGTCGACCACCTCTGCCAACGGCAGCGACCGGACGGCACCTGGGGCGGCCCCGAGGGGTACGCCCTGGTGCCCACCCTGGCCGCCACCGGCGCCGTACTGTGCGAGCTGACCCGCACCGGTAGCCGCGGCCGGCGCAAGCAGCTCGCCCGGGTCGCGGTCCAGGGCGCCACCGCGCTGTACCGGTGGCTTGCGCCCTCGCCCCCGGGCGGTCGGGGCCGGTGCGGGCCGGTGGCGCCGGCGCCGCCCAGCTACGGGCGGGACCTGGTGGTACCCGCGTTGCTGGAGGAGCTCCAGCGGCACGCCGCCACCGTCGCCCACGACCCCTACCTCGCCGACCTGCCCGAACCCGTGGTACGCCGGCTCGCGCCGCCGGCGGACCACGACCGGTCGCAGCTCGCGCGCCTGCGGGCCGAGGTGACCACCGGCCGGCTGCCCCAGATCTGGTGGTCGTTCCTCGACCTGCTCGGTCCGCGGGCGGTCGCCTCCCCGTCGGTACGCCCGGTGGCCGGGACGGTCGCCGCCTCGCCGGCGGCCACCGCCGCCTGGCTCGGCGGCGCCAGCGGCGACCCGGAGGTGCTCGGATACCTGGTCGACCTGCAGGAACGCGGCGCCGGGGCGGTGCCGTCGGTGGCGCCGCCGACCATCCTGGAGACCGCCACGGTGCTCAACCAGCTGGCGGTCGGACGCCTGCGTACGCCCGTGCCGCCGGTGCTGCTGCGGCGGCTGGAGACGGCGCTGCGGCCGGACGGGGCGCCGGTCGCGCCCGGTTTGCCGCGCGACGCGGACGGCACCGCGATCGCCCTGTCCGCGCTGGCGCGGCACGGCCGGGTCCGCCCACCCACCGCGCTGCTCGCCTTCCGCACCGACGGCCGGTTCGCCCGCTGCCCCGGGGAACGCACTCCCTCGGTCGTCACGAACGCCCACGCCCTGGAGGCGCTGTCGCTGTATCTCGCGGCCCGCCCGGACGCGGCCGCCCTCGCCACCGCCGCGTCGAGCGTCGCCGAGTGGCTGGTGGACGCCCAGGACGCCGACGGCAGCTGGTCCGACATGTGGCACGCCTCGCCGTACGCGGCGACCACCGCCGCGGTGCTCGCCCTGCTCCGGCACGACCCGGTCCGGTGGCGACCGGCGGTCAACCGGGCGGTCCGGTGGGTCCGCGACACCCAACGCCCGGACGGATCCTGGGGGCGGTTCTCCCCGACCGTGGAGGAGACCGCCTATGCGGTCCAGCTGCTGGCCACCGCCGCCCCGCGCGGCGCGTCCCTGGTCGCGGTCGACCGAGGATGCGCGTACCTGGCGGCGAACCCGGAGGCCGAGCATCCGCCGCTGTGGGTGGGCAAGGACCTGTTCGTGCCGCTGGCGGTGGTGCGCGCCGCGAGGCTGGCCGCCCTGCACCTGGCCGCCACGGTGGCCGCCGTGCCGGCTCCCCGACGGCCGGTCGACCGGAGCGCCCCGGCGACGGCGAGGCAGCGGGACACCGGGCGCACCGGATCCGGGGCCTGACGTGGACGGCCGGCCGGGTCCTGCGGACCCGGCCGGCCGTCCGTCCGGGGGGGGTTCGGCTGAGCACCGGTTTGGGGGACGGGCCCGGCCCGCGGCCCCGCGGCTCAGGGTGTGGCACGGCGCGCGCG
>CAZSNW010000283.1:0-3116 GCA_964608245.1 uncultured Micromonosporaceae bacterium | reverse complement strand
GCCCCGGCCAGGTGGGGTCGTCGGCGATGCCGCACAAGATGAACACCCGCTCGTGCGAGCGGATCAACGGGTTCGCGGTGCTGCTGCGCGGGTACGCGTCGATGGTCGGCGAGCTGGCCGGCGGCCAGTGGCTGGAGGGCGACGTCTCCTGTTCGGTGGTGCGCCGGGTGGCGCTGCCGGACGCGTTCTTCGCCGTCGACGGGCTGTTCCTGACGTTCCTCACGGTGCTGGACGGGTTCGGCGCGTACCCGGCGGTGATCGACCGGGAGCTGGAGCGCTACCTGCCGTTCCTGGCGACCACCCGGGTGCTGGTGGCCGCGGTCCGCCGGGGGGTGGGCCGGGAGACCGCGCACGAGGCGATCAAGGAGCACGCGGTGGCGGTGGCGGTGGCCATGCGGGAGGGCGGGGCCGGCGGGGCCGAGCTGCTCGACCGGCTGGCCGGCGACCCGCGGCTGGGGCTCACCCGGGAGGAGATCGACGCGCTGATGGCCGACCGGTCCGGGTTCACCGGGGCGGCCTCGGCCCAGGTCGCCCGCGTGGTGGCGCAGGTGGAGCAGGTAGTCGCCGAGCACCCCGAGGCCGCCGGCTACACCCCGCCACCGATCCTCTGACGTCCCTTCCTTGCGGCAACTGCGGCGAAGTTGTCGCGAAACCGCCCTCCTGTCCGGCAACTTCGCCGCAGTTGTCGGCAAGCGGGCGGACAGTCGGCACAACCGGCGGCAAAAGGGAGGTCCCGGCGCCGGGGCTGTCCGGCCGCCGGTACCCTTGACCAGGGCCGGGATCACAGGGAGGAAACGTGGCGCGGGTCGTCGTCGACGTGATGTTGAAGCCGGAGATCCTCGATCCGCAGGGTCAGGCGGTCTCCGAGGCCCTGCCGCGACTCGGCGTCGACAACGTCGTGTCGGTGCGGATCGGCCGGCGTGTCGAGCTGACCTTCGACGGCCCGCCCGACATCGAGCAGGCCAAGCGGATCGCCGACCGGTTGCTCGCCAACCCGGTGATCGAGGACTACACGGTCAAGGTCGAGGAGACCTGGTGAGAGTAGGGGTCATCACCTTCCCGGGTTCGCTGGACGACGTCGACGCCGTCCGCGCGGTGCGGATGGCGGGCGCGGAGGCGGTGCCGTTGTGGCACGCCGACTCCGGGCCACTGACGGTCGACGCGGTGATCCTGCCCGGCGGGTTCTCCTACGGCGACTACCTGCGCACCGGCGCGATCGCCCGGTTCTCGCCGATCATGGAGCAGGTGATCCGCGCCGCCCACGACGGCATGCCGGTGCTCGGCATCTGCAACGGCTTCCAGATCCTGTGCGAGGCGCACCTGCTGCCGGGCGCCCTGATCCGCAACCGGCACCTGCACTTCCGCACCCGTGACGTGCGGCTGCGGATCGAGTCCACCTCCACCGCCTGGACCAGCGGCTACACCACCGGCCAAGAGGTGGTGATCCCGCTGAAGAGTGGCGAGGGGTGCTACGTGGCCGACGAGAAGACGCTGGACGAGCTGGAGGCCAACGGCCGCATCGTCGCCCGGTACGTCGGCGGCAACCCCAACGGCTCACTGCGGGACATCGCCGGCGTCGCCAACGAGGCGGGCAACGTGGTCGGGCTCATGCCGCACCCGGAGCACGCGGTGTCGACGCTGACCGGCCCGTCCACCGACGGCCTCGGGTTCTTCTCGTCCGTGCTCTCCCACCTGGTGGGGGCGGTGAGATGACCACCACCGCCGGCGCACCCGACACGGTGGAGCGGGCCGCGGCCACCCCGGACGAGGTGCAGCCCTACCGGGAGCTGGGCCTGCTCGACGACGAGTACGCGCGGATCCGCGAGGTCCTCGGACGCCGGCCGACCCGGTCCGAGCTGGCGATGTACTCGATCATGTGGAGCGAGCACTGCTCGTACAAGTCGAGCAAGGTGCACCTCCGCCAGTTCGCGGACAAGGCGCCCCGGTCCGACCGGCTGCTCGCGGGCATCGGAGAGAACGCCGGCGTGGTGCAGATCTCCGACACTCTCGCGGTCACGTTCAAGGTCGAGTCGCACAACCACCCGACGTTCGTGGAGCCCTACCAGGGCGCGGCCACCGGCATCGGCGGCATCGTGCGGGACATCCTCGCGATGGGCGCCCGCCCGGTGGCGTTGATGAACTCGCTGCGGTTCGGCCCGGCCGACGACCCGGACACCGGCCGCCTGCTGCCGGGCGCGGTCGCCGGCATCTCCAACTACGGCAACAGCATCGGGGTGCCGACGGTCGGCGGCGAGGTCTTCTTCGACCCCAGCTACCGGGGCAACCCGCTGGTCAACGCCCTGTGCATCGGCGTCCTGCCGGTCGACCGGCTGCAGAAGAAGGCGGCCGCCGGTCCGGGCAACGTCGTGGTGCTGCTGGGCGCGCGTACCGGCCGCGACGGCATCGGCGGCGTGTCGGTGCTGGCCAGCGCCGCCTTCGGCGAGGGCGGTGAGGAGCAGCGCCCGAGCGTCCAGGTGGGCGACCCGTTCACCGGCAAGCTGCTGATCGAGGCCTGCCAGGAGCTGTACGCGGCGGGGCTGATCGTGGCGGTGCAGGACCTGGGCGGCGCAGGGCTGACCTGCGCCACCTCGGAGACCGCCGCGGCCGCCGGCACCGGCATGGAGATCCAGCTGGAGCTGGTCCCGCTGCGCGAGCCGTCGATGGAGCCGCACGAGATCCTCGCCAGCGAGTCGCAGGAGCGCATGCTGCTGATCGTCCGGCCCGAGGATCTCGACGCGGTGCTGGAGATCGCCAAGCGCTGGGGGGTACTGGCGACCCCGATCGGCACGGTGACCGACACCGGCCGGCTGGTGATCACCTGGCACGGGCGTACCGTCGCGGACGTGCCGCCGGCGAGCCTGGCCGACGAGGGCCCGGTGTACGCGCGGCCGATGCGCGAACCGGCGGAGCTGCCCCTGCTGCGGGCGGACCGGGCCGAGACGCTGCCGCGGCCCCGCGGCGGGGACGAGCTGCGCGCCACCCTGCTCAGGCTGGTCGCCTCCCCGGACCTGTGCGACCGCACCTTGGTGACCGAGCAGTACGACCGGTACGTGCTCGGCAACACGGTGCTGGCGCAGCCGGAGGACGCCGGGCTGGTGCGGGTCGACGAGGAGAGC
>CAZSNW010000282.1:0-3148 GCA_964608245.1 uncultured Micromonosporaceae bacterium | reverse complement strand
GGCGGCGAAGGACCCGGGTTCGATTCCCGGCACCTCCACCAGAGGCGACGGAACCGCTGGTCACCATAACTGACCAGCGGTTTCTCATGCGTACGCATCCGCGGATGTCCGTGCGGCGACGTGACGTACGCGCCAGGTCGGGCGCCGGTGGAGATCCGGATGAGCCGAGTCACATACGATCCGGACATCCGATCACATCCGGTGCGTGGGAGGAGGGCCGAGATGGGACGCCTGATGGGGCGCAGACCAGACCCGACCCGATCCGTCTCGCGTGCGGTACGTCGCCTCCTCGTGCCCGGGGAACCGGTGCTGGCGGCCGTCCACGTGCAACGTCCGGGGGTCTTCCGCGCGTCCCTGTTGGCCGGTGCGAGCGGGGCGATCCGGGGAGCCATCGGCAGCACGCTCGCGCCGCGCGTCCCGGACGACGACGGTGCCCGCGAAGCGTGGCTGACGGAGGCGAAGGAGTTCGGCCTCGCCCGCGACATCGCCGAGAAGTCGGCCTACCTGACGGTGGTGCTCACCCCGGGCCGGGTGCTGCTGATGCGACGGTCGCCGCTGACCTTGCGCCCCAAGGAGGTGATCGCGGCCTGGTCGGTGCTCGACATCGAGCGCATCGAGGTGCCGCGCAACGGCAGCCGGCTCATCCTCCACAAGGCCGACACGTCGCTGGCCTTCGAGCTCCCGCAGGCCCACAAGTTCCTGCCGGACGTCTACCGGGAGCTGCCGGCGCGGCTCGCTGCGGCGCAGGAGGAGGAGCGGCGGCGCCGCTCGGTCATCGACTGAGGACGGTCGTCCGCCGACGGTCGACGACCGGCGGCGGTCCCGCGTTCCCGACGGTCAGTTCGCCGGCACGGCGGCCGGGCAGGGGCAGGTGCGCTCGGTCGGCATGACGGGCAGGGTCGCCATGAGCAGGTCGCGCATCCGGTCGAGGTTCTTGGCGAAGACGCTGAACACCTCTTCCTGGGTCACCCCGTGGCCCGCCTCCACGCCCGCGTCCAGGTCGGTCACCAGGGCGATCGCGGTGTAGCAGATGCCGAGTTCGCGGGCGAGCACCGCCTCCGGATGGCCGGTCATGTTCACCAGCTCCCAACCGGCCGCCGCGTACCACCGGGACTCGGCGCGGGTGGAGAACCGCGGTCCCTCGATGACCACCATGGTGCCGCCGTCGACCATCGGCAGGCCGCGCCCGGCTGCGGTGGCCAGCACCGCGGCCCGGCCCGCCGGGCAGTACGGGTCGGCGAAGCTGACGTGCACCGTCTTGTCGTCGTAGAACGTCTGCACCCGGCCGCTGGTGCGGTCGACCAGCTGGTCGGGCACGACGAAGGTGCCCGGCCCGAGGGCGGGGCGCAGCCCGCCGACGGCGCACGGCGCCAGGATCTGGGTGACCCCCAGCTCGCGCAGCGCCCACAGGTTGGCCCGGTAGGGGATGCGGTGCGGCGGGTACCGGTGGTCGCGACCGTGGCGGGGCAGGAAGGCCACCGTGCGGCCGCCCACGTCGGCGACGGTGATCCGGTCCGACGGCGGGCCGTACGGGGTGTCGACGGTGACCTCGTCGGCGCCGTCGAGCAGCGCGTACAGCCCGGAGCCGCCGATGACGGCCAGTTCGGCGCGTACAGACATCGGGCGATCCTTCCGGAGGGACTCCACATAGCGTAATCAGCTCGGTGCGGGTTATCGTTCCGGCATGGCCGCCACGCAAGGGGAGCCCGGAGCCCCGAACGAGCCGTTCGGCGAACCACTCATCCGGTTCGCCGAGCCGACGTTGCGGTTCGAGCGGCCGCGCGGGTCGCTGCTCGGCTCCCTGCTGGTGGCCACCCCCACCCTGACCGACCCCAGCTTCGAGCGGACGGTGGTCCTGCTCGTCGCCCACGGGCCGGACGGCGCCATGGGCGTGGTGATCAACCGCGCGACCGAGATCCGGGTCGCCGACGTGCTGGGTGACTGGGACACGCTGGCGGGGGATCCGCCGGTGCTGTTCGAGGGCGGGCCGGTCCAGCCGGACTCGGCGATCTGCATCGCCCGCGCCCGGCCGGGTGTGAAGCCCACGGTCGGGTTCCAGCCGTTCCACGGCCCGCTCGGCACGGTCGACCTGGGGCTGTCCCCGGACCAGGTCCGCTCGCACGTCGAGTCGGTGCGAGTCTTCGCCGGGTACGCCGGATGGAGCCCCGGGCAGCTGGAGGAGGAGATCGCCACCGGGTCGTGGTTCACGTTCAAGGCGCTGCCCGGTGACGCCTTCGCCCCCCGGCCGGAGGAGCTGTGGAGCACGGTGCTGCGCCGCCAGGGCGGGCTGATGGCGGCGGTGGCCCACTTCCCGCCCGACCCGTCGCTGAACTGACCGTCCTGGGAGCCGCCCCGGCGCGTGGCACGCGCGGAAGGTGTGTACTATTGCCCACAGCGCCCACGCACGGGCGCACCGGGGCCGTAGCGCAGGTGGTAGCGCACCACACTGGCAGTGTGGGGGTCAGGGGTTCGAGTCCCCTCGGCTCCACCATAGTCCAAGGCGTTCACCAGGTTGAAGGTGAACGCCTTGTTGTTTGGTGACGCACAAAATCGGCATTGAACAAACGCGCGGAACTTCTGTCGCGCATTTCTTGTCTAAAGTCCCGGCTAGCTGCAGCGGTGCAGTTTGTGGTGCGTAGCTTCGGATTCTGTTGAAGAAGTTCCGCTATCTGTTCATTCTTCTTGACTTTTCCGCCTTGAAGCAAGCGTTCATATGTGACGTTTGCCAAGGATTGCGCCGCTGCCACCACGACCGTCGAACGGGTTGAGTGAACGGCACGGTCGACATGCCGTGCGTCGGCGTGACCGGTGCGTGCCCGGGTTGGAAACTCGACTGGTTCCCCGGTGGTTGCGGATGCGAGGAGCCGTGGTCCGCCCACGGGTCCTGAGGACGATTCTCCACGTTGTGAGTCTCGGCAACCGGCTACACAGCGTCACCGTCCGATTGGACATCTTTCTGTCATCACTTTGGACTAAGCACATTGGATTTACGGCCAACTGGATCCAGCAGCACCCGTGTACGCGCGCGGTCGAGCGCCTGGTGTGTAAGGAAGGCGACAGCATTTGCCCGCCGTATCGCCCGCACCACGCCCGCGGCTGCGGCTCAGGCGGGTGGGAGAGGCCGGAACTTGGCGGTGAAGTGCCGCAG
>CAZSNW010000281.1:0-3221 GCA_964608245.1 uncultured Micromonosporaceae bacterium | reverse complement strand
CCCCGGGGGCCCCCGGGCGGGTCGGGGCGCGCGGCGCCGCCGGCGGGGGGGGTGCGCCGGGTGAGGGTCACCCGCCGGTGGCCGGGGGGCGGGCTGGCGCCGCACGCCCGCCCCCGGAAGGGAGGGGAACCGGCGAGGTGGATGTCACCTCACCCCTGGCCGAGTGATCGATCTCGTACTCCAGGCGCGGAGTGCCGCGCTGCCGACACGGTAGTGAGTCCCGGTCCGGGGCGGAAGATATCGAACAGGTCATAACGGGTTACCGCAGAGCGAAAGGGGCCGCCCGGTTGCGTCGTCCCGGGGTCAGCCCGTCACGGCGTCAGCCCGTGACGAGGGTCAGGCCCCAGGAGGTGAGCATCGGACGCAGCGGCTGGAAGTACGTCACACCGCCGACGCGGCAGTTGCCGGAGCCACCCGAGGTGACACCCTGGGCCTGGCCGGCCGGGGTGATGAACGAGCCGCCCGAGTCACCCGGCTCCGCGCACGCGGTGGTGCGGGTGAGCCCGTACACGGTGCCCTGCGGGTAGTTCACGGTCTGGTTCTTGGCGGTGATGGTGCCGCAGCGCCACCCGGTGGTGGAGCCGGAGCGGCAGACGGTCGCGCCGACCGCGGCCTCGGTCGAGCCGCGAACGGTCAGCAGGCCCGAGCTGGTGCGGACGTACGGCCGCGGGGTCCAGCTGGTGTTCACCGCGACGTAGGCGGCGTCGTTGTACGGGAAGACCGAGCGCTGGAAGGTGCCCTGCGAGACGCCGTTGTAGCCGCGGGTGGTGTTGCCGACCCGGCCGCAGTGGCCCGCGGTGACGAAGCCGCGCGGCAGCACCGAGAACCCGATCGAGCAGCGGGCGCTGCCGATGTAGTACGCGTCGCCGCCGATCAGGTCGTACAGCGGCACCGGCCGGTCGGTCACGGTCTCCACCCGGACCATCGCCGGGTCGACACCGCTGTCGCGGATGAACGCGGCGACCTCCGCCCGGCTACCCGGGTCGGCGTAGATGACGACCCGGTTGGCGGCCACGTCGACGGCCCACCCGGAGACCGACGCGGGCGCCTGGGCGGCGTTGAGCGTGGCCAGGGCGTCGTCGAGCTGACGCTCGCTGAAGGCCACCACCTGCACGGTGGCGCCCTCGACCCGGGCGGCCAGGCCAGGGTCGGTGACGGCGACCGTCAGGTTCCCGTCGGTCAGCCAGGCGCCGCCGAAGCCCTGGCCGAGCTGCTGACGCAGCTGGTCGGCGCGGGCCGACGCGGTCGCCTCCCGGACGAGCCGGTCGAGTACCTGGTCGGCGGACATGCCGAGGTCGCGCTGGAGCGCGGCCATCATGTCGGCGGGAATGCTCTGGGCGAGGGACGCCCGGTTGTCCGCCGAGGGGGACATCGCAGCGGAGCTGGCCGGGCTGAGGGTGGCAACCATGACCGCGGCTGCCGCAGCCGCGGTCAGGCCGGTGGCAATGCGTCTATACATTGACACGCTCCTTATGTCGGGGAATGTCAATGTATAGCAGTATCGACGCCGAAGGGAGTCGTCCGAACGGACGATCTGTGTCTCATACGGACGTGCCAGTCGGCAGTGGACCGGTCGGCAGCGGCTGGGCGCCGAAGCCGTCATGCGCCTCCAACCACCGGGCCAGCCGCGGCAGCCGCGCGACCGCGTCCTGGTAGGCCTCGATGGCGTACGTGGTGATCTTCTCCGCCTCCCGCGCCGCCGGTGAGTCCGGATGCCAGCCCAGCAGGTGCCGCCAGCGCAGGGGCGTGCCCTGGATCGGCACGGAGATCAGGCCCGGCGGCGGCCGGAAACTCGACTGGCACAGCGCCACCGCGTCGCCGCTCTCCACCAGCTCGATGCAGGTCCGCACGTCACCCTCGTACACCTTGCGCGGGCTGAACCCGGCACGGGCGCACGCGGCCACGAAGCACTGCCGGAAGCAGCTCTTGCCCGGGGTGGCCGCCCAGGCGGCGTCGGAGAGGTCCGCCAGGTCGACCGCGTCGGCGGCGGCCAGCGGATGGCTCTCCGGCAGCAGGACGAACACCGCGTCCACCGCGATCACCGACCACGCGAGCTTGTGGTCGGTCGGCGGGGCGGCGTCGCCGCACACCCCGATGAGGATGAAGTCGAGCCGCCCGTCCGCGACCCGGTCGGCGAGGTCGACCGGAGACCACGAGCTGTGGGTGGACAGGTGGACGTTCGGGTCGTTGTTGGTCAGTCGCCGCACGAGCCCACCCAGGATCGGGCCGTTGACCGCGCCGATCCGGAAGCTGCGCAGACCGCCGTCCTCGGTGGCCAGCCGGGCGGCCTCCTCCTGCAGGCCCTGGATCGCCGGCAGCACCACCCGCGCCCGCGCCAGGACGAGCTCCCCGAGGGGGGTGGGGCGGGCGCCGCGACGGTCGCGTTCGAACAGCAGTCCGCCGAGACGCCGCTCGATCCGCTGGAGCTGGGCGGTCAGGGCAGGCTGCGCCAGTCCGAGCGCGGCGGCCGCCTTGGTCACACTGCCGTGTTCGGCGATGGCGCACACGACCTGTAGGTGACGCAGCTCCAGCTTCATAGCGGAGACGGTAGGTCCAAACGCCTGAAACCGGAAGACCTGAGGTCGAAAAACACCACACAGTATGTCAGCAAGAGCAGCCATTCGGACCGGTTCCGGCCTATCATCTATTTCAGACAAAACGGACCGAGTCCGGAGTGGAGTCGGTCACACGGCGAGGCCGGTCGCCCGGCGTACCGCGTCCGCCACCTGCCGGGGCCCGCGGGTCACCGCCGCCACGTGGGCGTCCGGGCGCAGCACCCACGCCTCCCCGGGGCGGACACCCAGCACCTCGCGCAGCTCGCCGCCCGGGTCCACGGTATCCAAGTGGTACACCCGGGTCGGGGCGCGGGTGGCGCCGGTGACCGCCGCGGCGACCGCCGCCGGGTCGACCCCGCCCGCGGTGAGCACCACGAACCCTTCCCGCGCCAGCTGCCGCAGCCGGCTCACCTCCGACCGGCCGGGCACCCGCACCGGCACGTCGGGCGCGAGGATCCCGGGCGCCGGCGGCGGGGTCTCGCCCCGCGGCGGCCGGCCGGCGAACGGCCGCGACGGGTCCGGGGTGGTCAGCGGTGAGTCGACGTACCAGAACGGCTCCGCGAACCGTCCGGAGTCGACCCGCGCCGCGGCCGCCGGGTCCTCCGCCGCCCGCGCCAGGATCTCCTCCCGCTCCCGGCGGGCCGCCTCGACCGGCGGCACCAGGAA
>CAZSNW010000280.1:0-3233 GCA_964608245.1 uncultured Micromonosporaceae bacterium | reverse complement strand
ATGTCCGCGATCGCCTGCAGGCGGCAGGCCGCGGTGGCGAACGTGCCGTGCCGCACCGGCCGCCCGGCCTCGTCGACCTCCGCCCCCTCCGAGCGGGGGAACATCTCGTACCAGGCGGAGAACAGCGCCCGCGGCCGGTCCACCCACAGCCGGTACCGCTCGCCGGTGGTGACCAGCTCCCGGACCGGGTGCTGCCACAGCAGGTCGGCCAGGTCGAACGCGTCGGCCACCCGCGCCGGCGGCGGCAGGTCGGTGTCGCGCAGCCGCTCGGCCGCCTCGACCACCCGCTCCCGGTCGTCGTCGGGCACCAGGGGCTGCGCCCGGTCGAGGATGCGCGCCCCCTCCTCCAGGTCGTTGGCGAGTTCCACCGGCCCCTGCCCGGCTGCGAGCTTCGCCTCGACCGCGCTGCGCCAGGCCAGGTACGGGTCGGCGAACGCCTCCACCGCGAAGATCCACTCGCCGGCGGCGTCCGGGCGGATCTCCGCGTGCCAGCGGTCGGTGCCCGGCGCCCGGGGTTGCATGCGGACCGGTGCCCGGACCTGCCCGTCCGGGCCGTACCAGGTGACGTGGCAGCCGATCGCCATCAGGCCCTCGCCGAACGCGGTGGCCGCGACCGGCACCCGCTCCCCCACCACCGCCTTGGCCGGGTAGCGCCCGCAGGAGACCACGGGCGAGACGTCGTCGACCAGCAGGCGTCCGGTCATACGCACCGACCATACGCCGCGGTACGCCCGCGTACGCCTGATCGCGCGATTCCGCGTACCTGCGACCGTGCAACCCGCGGTCGCGGTGCGGACGGGACCCGCGGTGGCAATGTCGGCCTTCTGACGCAAACCCGGAAACCGGTCCAGGCGGTGCGTAATCCGACAGACGTGACCAGCGCGCTGTCACATCTGGTACGTGGGTCTGGTGCTGGACGTCGACAACCGCAAGCCGTGGGTGGTGTGGACCGAGCGTGGCGGCGCGCCGGGCGAGCCGGTGTACGCGAGCAACGGCGAGGAGACCGTCTACCTCGGCGAGTCCGGCGGCCTCGTCCTCTCCACCTGCGGCGGGTACGTGTACTGGGACACGACCCTGCGACCTACGGAACATGGAGAGGACTACGAGTTCGACTACGCCCGGTGGCGTCCGGGCGGACCGGTCGAGATCCTCTGGACCGTGCACCCCGACGACTGGCCCATCCTCTTCAACTCGTGCAGCGACGGGATCCTGACCGCGGTGTTCAAGGACGTCACCACCGGGGTGGCCACGGTGCGTTACCTTGAGCCGCCGGACCGCTGGCTCGCGGCGGTGGATCGGACAACTCGCGGAAGCGGAACCGGACAGTGAGGAGTCGTTTGATGCGGTGGCTACGGAGTCCGGCTGTGGGGTCGGCTCTGGCACTGGTGCTGCTCGTCGCCGGGTGCAGTGGGTCGGACACCGGTGGCGGGGACGAGTCCGGCGCGCCCGGGCAGTCGGGGAGCCTGCCGCAGGTCGACGAGAAGTGGCACGACCTGTACCTCGAATGGCTCGCCGAGCGTGCCGCGGAGCTCCAGGCCAGTGGCATGGAGAACGTGCCCGACGACGTCGAGTTCGTACGGTTCATCCGCCCCGACGAGTACGGCTCGGTGCACGCCGAGTGCCTACGGGAGCAGGGCTTCGAAGCCCGTGAGCGGTTCGCCGGCGTCGTCGAGTTCGGTGAGGTGCCGCCCGACCGGGAGGTGGCGCTGCTGGAGGCGCGCTACCGGTGCCTGGTGCAGTACCCGGTCCACCCGAGGTACCTCCAGCCGTTCGACGAGCGGCAGATCCGGGTCCTGTACGACTACAACGTCAACGTGCTCAAGCCGTGTCTGGAGGCGGCGGGCCACGACCCCGGTGAGCCGCCCAGCTGGGAGACCTTCCTGGCCACCTACGACACGGACGACCAGTGGGTGCCGTACGACGGGGTCCGCACCCGCGACAGGGCCGAATGGGAGGAGATCAACAAGCGCTGCCCCCAGATCCCACCCCTGGACGAGCTGTACGACGAGGCCGACTGACCGGCCGCTTGTCAGTCGTGGGGGTGGGGCGGGCGCCGGTCACCGAGGATGAGCTCGGCCACCAGCGCGGTCCAGCCGGCCTGGTGGGAGGCGCCCAGCCCCACCCCGGTGTCGCCGTGGAAGAACTCCGGGAAGTCGACGAGCTCCCGCCAACCCGGCCGGTTGCGCAACGCCTCCGCCGGCCCGTACATCGGCCGCCGACCGGAGGCGTCCGGCAGGAACAGCGACACCAGGCGTTCGGTGAGATCGTCGGCGACCTCGGTGAGGGTGCGCGTGCGGCCGGACCCGGTCGGGTACTCCACCGTGAGCCCGTCGCCGAAGAACGCGCCGTAGCGGCGCAGCGCCTCGACGAGCAGAAAGTTGACCGGGAACCACACCGGCCCCCGCCAGTTGGAGTTGCCGCCGAACGTGCCGTCGCTGGACTCCGCCGGCTCGTACCCCACCCGGTACTCGCGTCCGCCGAGTTCGATCACGAACGGCGCGTCCCGGTGGGCCGCCGAGAGGCTGCGCAGCCCGTACGGTGAGAGAAACTCCGCCTCGTCCAGCATCCGGGCGAGGATGCGCACCAGCAGGTCCCGGCCGACCAGGGCGAGCAGCCGCTGGCCGGGCGGGCCGCCGACGTCCTCCGACGAGGTCATCACGTGCACGTGGGGTGGCGTGTGGTCCAGCAGCCACTCCAACCGGGCGCCCAGCTCCGGCAGCCTCGACAGGGTCTCCGTGGTGAGGGTGGTGCTCGCCGCCAGCGGCAACAGGCCCACCACCGACCGCACCCGCAGCGGCACGGTGCTGCCGTCGGTGCGCCGCACGATGTCGTAGAAGAAGCCGTCGGCCTCGTCCCACAGCCCGTGCTCGTACGCGGCGCGGGCGATGTAGGTGAAGTGTTCGAGGAACTTGCTCGCCAGGTCCTCGTAGACCCGGTCGTGCTCGGCGAGCACCAGCGCCATCTCCAGCAGGTTGAGCGCGTACATCGCCATCCAGCCGGTGCCGTCGGACTGCTCCAGGATCCCGGGCACCGGCAGCCCCGCCGAGCGGTCGAACGGGCCCACGTTGTCCAGGCCCAGGAACCCGCCCTCGAACAGGTTGTTGCCGGTGGTGTCAACCCGGTTGACCCACCAGGTGAAGTTGATGAGCAGCTTGTGCATCACGCGGGCGAGGAACTCGTAGTCCCGCCCACCGTCGAGGGTGAACACCCGCAGCGCCGCCCACGCGTGCACC
>CAZSNW010000279.1:0-3286 GCA_964608245.1 uncultured Micromonosporaceae bacterium | reverse complement strand
GTGCCCCCCGGGGGCGGCGGGGGGGGGGGCCCCCGGGGGGGGTGGGGGGGGGGGGGGCGGGCGCCCCCCGGGCGCCCCCCCCCCCCCCGCCGCGCCACCCCCCCACGTCGACCGGGGCACCTCGTGTCCTGCGGCTGCCCGGGGGCTTCGCGTCGCCGGGTCAGCAGCGGGGTCCGGCGACCAGTGACGACGACACCCGGTAGACCCCGGGCGCGGGGGCGTGCAGCCGGGTCCACTCCCCCGCCGGCGCCAGGCACGCGCCGTCCGGCCCGGACACCGCCAGCCACCGCGACCAGCGGACGCGGATCCGCACGTCGGCGGGCTCGTCGACGTTGACGGTCAGGATGGCGGCGCTCCGGCCGGTGACGGTCGCCGGGCCGTCCACCAGCCCGGGTGCGTCGGCCACCTCGAACAGGGTCCACCCGTCGCCCCGCCACACCGGGGTCAGGTAGGGCAGGCCGGCGCGGATCAGCTCCGCCTCGGCCCGCCCCACCCACGACAGCGGACCGTCCGACAGCGCCACGTGGGTGACACCCTCCTCGCGCAGCCACCGGTGGTAGGTGCCGGGGGTGAGCGTGCCGTCGAAGAACAGCGGGTGCCGGCCGGTGTCGGCCTGCCGCAGCCAACCGCGCGCGAGCCAGGTGTCGCCGAGCGCCGCCGCCTCCCAGTAGTTGACGGTCGGCACCACCTCGACCCGGCCGACCTGCCGGCGCGCCAGCTCCTCCCGCAGCGGCGCCGGATGGGACGGGCCGGCGGTCGGGTCACCGGCGCGGGCCAGGTCGCCGGTCACCACCGGCGGCACGAGCAGCACCGCCGCGACCAGCGCGAGCACCGGCACCACCCACGGGTGCCCCGGCACCGCTCGGGGGTGTGAGGTCGGCACGGTGGCGTACGCGGCGAGCAGCGGCAGCGCGAACAGCGCGGGCAGCCGGGTGGCGTTGAGCCCGACCGGGCTCGTCACCAGGTAGGCGGCGGCCACCCCGGCGGCGGCGAGCAGCGCGCCGACGCGTAGCGGCCGCACCGGGACCAGCAGGACGACCAGCAGACAGACCGCCACCGCCTGCAGCGTGTCGGCGAGGTTGAGGTTCATCCAGCCGCCGCTGCCGAACAGCAGCGCGGTCGCCGCGAGCGGCACCGCCGCCCCGAGGGCGAGCGCGGCTCCGCCGGCCACCGCCGGGCCGCGCCCCCACCGCCCGGAGCGCATCGCCGACCCGGTGGCCGGGGCGGGTCGGCCGGCGAGCGCGTACGCCACTCCGGCCAGGCCCACGAACAACCCGGCGACCGGGCTCGCCGCCGACGTCGTGGCCGCGAGCACCGCCGCCGCCACCAGCCGCCCGCCCGTCCATCGCCGCAACTGCGGCGAAGTTGTCGGCAAAGCGCCCTCTTGCACGACAACTTCGCCGCAGTTGTCGAGAGAAGGCCGGTTGCCGAGAGAAGGCCGGCCGCTGTCGAGAGAAGGCCGGTTGCCGAGAGAAGGCCGGCCGCTGTCGAGGGAAGGCCGGTTGCCGAGGGAGAGCAGGGCGAGCAGGCCGAGCACCACCCCGAGAGCGAAGGTGATCCGGCCGGAGACCAGGTTGCCGGTGAACGCCACCGCACCGGCCACCCCGCCGAGGGTCGGCCGCGGGGCGCCGGCGCGCCGCAGCAGCAGCACCAGCGTCAGCGCCGAGACCACCGCGGCGACCGCGCCCACCGGTCGCGGCCCGAACCAGGCCATCAACGGCGGGGACAGCAGGCTGTACCCGAGCGGCGAGACACCCGCGTACCAGCGGAGATCCAGCACCGCCCACCCGTGGGCGGCGAAGAAGTCGGCCCGGGCGACCTGCGCGGACAGGTCGGTGCCCATCGGCGGGGCCGCGAGCCACGCCCCGGCCAGCACGACCGCGACCAGACCGGTGACCGTGACCGGGCCCGGCGGCCACCACCGGGCCGACGTGCCCGGCGCACCGGCCCGCCCCGGCGCGGAGTGCGCCAGCGGCGGTACGCGGCCGGTGGCCGCCCGGGTCGGTTCACTCATCGAGCAGCGGCAGATTCGTCCTGTCGCTGATCTCGCCGCGGACCAGGGCGACGAACCGCGCGGTGAACGGCCGCCACACGTCGGTCGTCTCCGGCAGCACCGCCGCCACCGTCGCCAGCACGTCGTCGGGCGACCTACCGAGGCGCGCCAGCACCTCGGCGTCCCGTTCCGCCCAGCGCGCCACCAGCGAGATGTCGGCCTCGATGTGGAACTGCACCCCCCAGGCGACCGGTCCGACCCGGAACGCCTGGTGCGGGCACCGGGTGGAGGCGGCCAGCAGCACCGCCTGTGCCGGCAGCTCGGTGATCTCGTCGTGGTGCCACTGGATCACGTCCGGCAGCAGGGGTACGTCGGCGAACAACGGGTCGGTCACGGCGATGTCCCGTTTGGCCACCAGGGCGGCGCCGATCTCCGGCCCGGCGACCGCCGGCGCCACCGTGCCGCCGTGGGCGGTGGCGAGCAGTTGGGCGCCGAGGCCCACCGCGAGCGTGGGCAGCCGCCGCCGCACCGCCCGGCGCAGCAGCGCCTCGACCGCCGGCAGCCACGGCGCGTCCGGTGTACCGTCCGGCCCCGGGTACGCGCGCTGCCGGCCGCCGAGCACCACCAGCGCCGCGTACCCGTCGAGCGCGTCCGGGTCGGGCGGCTGCTGGTCGGCGTACGGCTGGACGACGGTCAGGTTGAGGCCCGCCTCGGTCAGCCACTCGCCCAGCCGCGCGGGCGGGGCGTCGGGGTCGTTCTGCACCACCAGTGCCGTGCTCACCCGTCGAGGCTACCCACCGATCGGGGCCCGGCGGTGGTGGCGGGGCCGGCACGACCCCGGCGGACGACCGGTCGACGCCGCGCCGCGGCCCGGCGGCACGCCGCTCACAGGTCCAGGTAGCGCCGCCGCTCGTACGGGGTGACCTCCCGCCGGTACTGCTCCCACTCGGCCTGCTTGTTGCGTAGCACGTAGTCGAAGACGTGCTCCCCCAGCACCTCGGCGACCAGCTCCGACTTGGACATCACCGCCAGCGCCTCGGACAGGTTCTCCGGCAGCGGCTCGTACCCGGCCGCCCGCCGCTCGGCCTCCGACAGCGACCACACGTCGTCCTCGGCACCCGGCGGCAGCTCGTAGCCGCGTTCGATGCCGGCGAGCCCGGCGCCGAGCAGCACCGCGAACGCCAGGTACGGGTTGCAGGCCGAGTCCAGCGACCGGATCTCCACCCGCGCCGAGTGCGGTTTGCCGTACGCGGGGACGCGCACCAGCGCCGAGCGGTTGCGGTGCCCCCAGCA
>CAZSNW010000278.1:0-3304 GCA_964608245.1 uncultured Micromonosporaceae bacterium | reverse complement strand
AGTCGAGGTAGTCCTGCTTGAAGTACTTGATGGAGGAGGTCACCGGGCTGGTGGCACCGTCCCCGAGCGCGCAGAACGCCCGCCCGAGCAGGTTGTCGCAGGCGTCCAGCAGGGTGTCCAGATCCTCGTGCCGGCCCTGCCCGGCCAGGATCCGCCGGAGCACCTGCTTCATCCAGTAGTTGCCCTCCCGGCACGGTGTGCACTTGCCGCAGGACTCGTGGTGGTAGAACTCCATCCATCGATAGGCGGCGTAGACCGGGCAGTCCCAGTCCGAGAAGACCTGCACCGCGGTGGTGCCGAGCATGGTGCCCACCGACATCATGCCCTCGAAGTCCATCGGTACGTCGAGGTGCTCGTCGGTCAGCAACGGCGTGGACGAACCACCGGGGGTCCAGAACCGCAACTGGTGGCCGGACTGCATGCCACCGGCCAGCTCCAGCAGCTCCCGCAGCGTGATACCGAGGGCGCACTCGTACTGGCCCGGGTTGGTGACCCGCCCCGACACCGAGTAGATCTTCGGTCCCGGTGACTTCTCCGTGCCCATGCTGCGGAACCACTGCGATCCACCGAGCACGATGTACGGCACGGTGGCGATGGTCTCCACGTTGTTGACCACGGTGGGGCAGGCGTACAGCCCGTGGGTGGCCGGGAACGGCGGCCGCAGCCGCGGCTGGCCCCGGTAGCCCTCCAGCGAGTCCAGCAGCGCGGTCTCCTCGCCGCAGATGTACGCGCCGGCGCCGCTGTGCACGACGATGTCCAGGTCGAACCCGGAGCCGAGGATGTTCTCACCCAGGTAGCCGGCGGCCTTCGCCTCGGCGACCGCGTGCCGCAGCCGCCGGGCAGCGTGCACCGCCTCCCCCCGGATGTAGATGAACGCCCGGTTGGCGCGGATCGCGTAGGCGGAGATGATGGTCCCCTCGATGAGCGAGTGGGGGTCGGCCATCATCAGCGGCAGGTCCTTGCAGGTCCCCGGCTCACCCTCGTCGGCGTTGACCACCAGGTAGTGGGGCTTGCCGTCGTTCTGCGGGATGAAGCCCCACTTCAGACCGGTGGGGAAGCCACCGCCCCCGCGGCCGCGCAGGCCGGAGTCCTTGACCAGCTGGATGATGGCGTCCGGGTGGACCTTCAGCGCCTTGCGCAGCGCCTGGTACCCGTCCAGCTGCTCGTACACCTCCAGCCGCCAGGCCTCCGGCGACAGCCAGCGCTTGGTCAGCACCGGCGTGAGTCGCGCCAGTGCGTCCCGCGACGGCTCGGTCACCGTGATCACCTCGCCCCTTCGTTGTCGGACGCCGTGGCGTCGATCGGGGTGTCCGGGTCGAAGCTGGGCGCGACGACCCCGTACTGCTGCGCGAGCTTCGCTCCGGCCAGCGTGGCCTCACCCGGGCCGCCGGCGGCCAGCGCCTCCTCCCGCTCCTCGGGGAAGCCGGCGAGCTGCAGCGAGATCTCCTTGAACGGGCACAGCGGAGCACCCCGGTCGGGCGCCGGACGCTCGCCGCGGGCGAGCTGGTCGACGATCTCCACCGCCCGCTCGGCCTGTACCCGGTCGAAGAACTCGTAGTTGACCGTCATCACCGGGGCGTAGTCGCAGGCCGCCAGGCACTCGGCGTGCTCCAGGGTGAACTTGCCGTCCTCGGTGGTCTCCTCGTGGCCCACCCCGAGACGTTCCTTCAGCGCCTGGAAGGTGCGGTCGCCGCCGAGCACGCCGCACATGGTGTTGGTGCAGACGCTGATCAGCCACTCGCCGGTGGGCTTGCGCTTGTACATCGTGTAGAAGCTCGCCACCCCGGCGACCTGGGCGCGGGTCAACCCGAGCATCTCGGCGCAGAACGCGATGCCCGCCGGCGAGACGTACCCCTCCTCGGACTGGACCAGGTGCAGCAGCGGCAGCAGCGCCGACCGCTCCCGACCCTCCGGGTAGCGGGCGATGATCTCCCTGGCCCGGCGCCGGATCTCCTCGCCGAACCGGCTGGTGTCGACGGTGGTCTCGTCCGCCTCGCTCACCGGTCGCAACCTCCCATCACCGGGTCCAGGGACGCCCCGCCGGCGATCACGTCCGCCACGCTGCCGCCCTCGGCCATGGCGGGCAGCGCCTGCAGGTTGACGAAGCTTGGCTCCCGGAAGTGGATCCGGTACGGCCGGGTGCCGCCGTCGGAGACCGCGTGCACCCCCAGCTCACCGCGGGGCGACTCAATCGCCACGTACACCTGGCCCGGGGGTACCCGGAAGCCCTCCGTGACCAGCTTGAAGTGGTGGATCAGCGACTCCATCGACTGACCCATGATCTTGGCGACGTGCTCCAGCGAGTTGCCGAGCCCGTCCCGCCCGACGGCCAGCTGCGCCGGCCACGCGATCTTCCGGTCGGCGACCATGACCGGCCCGGGCCGCAACCGGTCGAGGCACTGCTCGATGATCCGCAGCGACTGCCGCATCTCCTCCACCCGCACCTCGTAGCGGGCGAACACGTCACCGGCGGTGCGGGTGGGCACGTCGAACTCGTAGGTCTCGTAGCCGCAGTACGGCATGTGCTTGCGCAGGTCCCAGCCGAGTCCGGCGCTGCGCAGCACCGGCCCGGTCACCCCGAGCGTGAGACACCCGGTGATGTCCAGTTCGGCCACCCCGATGGTGCGGGCGCGCCAGACCGGGTTGCCGGTCAGCAGCTTCTCGAAGTCGTCGATCTTGCGGCGCATGTACGGGATGAACTCCCGGGTCGCCTGCACCGCCTCGTCCGGGAAGTCCTGCGCCACCCCGCCCGGGCGGACGTAGGCGAGGTTCATCCGCAGACCGGAGGCGAGCTCGAAGATGTCGAGGATCTTCTCCCGCTCCCGGAACGCGTACGTCGCGATCGACACCGCGCCGAGCTCCATCCCGGTGGTGCCCAGCCACACCAGGTGGGAGGCGATCCGGTTGAGCTCCATCATGATCACCCGGATGACCGTGGCCCGCTCCGGGATCTGGTCGGTGATGCCGAGCAGCTTCTCCACCGCCAGGCAGTACGCGGTCTCGTTGAACAGCGGGGACAGGTAGTCCATCCGGGTCACGAACGTGGTCGCCTGCGTCCAGGTCCGGAACTCGAGGTTCTTCTCGATACCGGTGTGCAGGTAGCCGACGACCAGCCGGGCCTGGGTGACGGTCTCCCCCTCCAGCTCCAGCACCAGCCGGAGCACCCCGTGGGTGGAGGGGGTCGTTCCAGGCGTCGGGGGTCACGCCGACGTAGTTGCTGATGATCGTGCAGTCGGCGCAGGCGGCCTTCACGCCCTCCTGGTAGCCGAGGTCGAAGGCGTGGATCAGCGGGATGTCCATGCCG
>CAZSNW010000277.1:0-3304 GCA_964608245.1 uncultured Micromonosporaceae bacterium | reverse complement strand
GCAACCTGTCCAAGCACACGCGGCCGGAGCCGCGTCACATCGAGAGCAGGCCCAAGCTGCAATGGTGACCCCCACGCGACCGTTTTTTGCCACGGAGCGTCACGAACCACCCCGCCCCCAGTGAAATTTCTCTCCCCGCTGACCTGCGGAAACACTTTGCCCTAGTTTGTCCATGCACTCTTTGAGAGGCGGTTCCCGATGATCGACCCGACTAGTGATGCTGACGTCCGCGAGTTGCACGGGATAGCTGCCGCCCTGTTGGGCTCGTATCTAGCCGGCGATGAGGAAGGGTTTGACGCGGTGGTAGACCGGCTGGTCGAGCCGAGGGTGGTGGTCGCGTTCCTGGCCGCCATGTTGGCGGAGATGGGCCACGCGGCGTACGGGTCGCATGAGCGGGTCGCCCGGGCGGTGGCCTTATGGCCGCCGGGGGGCCGGCTGCCGTACCCGCACGAGCTAGACGCGATGGAGTGAGCGGTATCATGGTGGCACGGCACGGGGCGTGCACCCCGGGAACCTCCCCGAGGCCGGGCTATCCGACCCGTTCCGTTCGCCCACGCGGCGAAGCTCGCCGAGCAGCCGCGCCGAGCGCCGGAGTCACGCCGCGGATGACTCACGAGAGCGCACGGAAGGGCAAGACCATGGAGCACATTCCGACTCTGGCCGAGCTGCGGGAGCAGCACGGCGACAACAGCGACGAGCTGGCCGCGGCGGTTGACCGCGCGCTGGTCGGGCATGTGGCCGCGATGGAGGCGATCCACGCGGCCGCTGATGGTGGCGAGCTGACGGCCAGTCAGCAGCGCCGGTGGGACGCTCACAGCCGGGCGGTTGACGAGCTGCGGGCGTGGAGCAAGGAGCAGCGGGCGGAGAACTTGCGCCGGTCGCGGGCACGGTTCGGAGCTCTCACGGTCGGCCCGGAGCGCCCGGAGCCGACGGCCAAGCTGTCGGATGTTCAGCAACGGGCGCTGCGGATGGTCGACGAGCAGCGCAACCTTGACCCGAAGGCCGGGGACCGGCTGCACGAGCTGATCCGGTCGGAGAACCCGGACTGTGACGGCGAGGTCATCGCCGCGCGGACCGTTCTCACCATGAACCCGCACTACCGCAGCGCGTTCATGCAGCTGACCACCCAGCAGCACCCAATGCTGACCGACGAGGAGGTCCGGGCGGTCCGGGCGGTCAAGGACTGGGAGCGGCGCACCATGCAGATTGGTGATCCGAACGCCGGCGGGCTGGCGGTCCCGGTCGTCATCGACCCGACGATCATCCTGACCGCGCAGGGCAGCGCCAACCCGTTCGCCGGGCTGGCCCGGTTCGAGACCATCACCACGGACACGTGGCGCGGACTGACGTCCACTGGTGTCACGTGGCGGTGGGCCGACGAGCTGTCGGAGGCCACCGACAACAGCCCGACGATCCTGCGGCCGGAGATCCCCGCGGTGCGCGCGGACGGGTTCATCCCGTTCTCGATCGAGGTCGGGCAGGACTGGGCCACCTTCCAGTCGGAGATGACCAGGCTGCTGGCAAGCGGGTACAACGAACTGGTCGTGGAGGCGCTCACCACCGGTACCACGGGCGCGGGGGAGCCGACCGGTGTGGTCTCCCGGCTGGAGACGTCGACCGCGGTTGGTGTGCAGCTGGCGACGACCACTGCCGGTGAGATCGGCGGAGTGGACCTGCGTGCCCTGTGGGCGGGCCTGCCGGCACGGGTACGCAACTCCGACCGGACCGCGTTCATGTCCAGTGTGAGCGTGCGGGAGCATGTCCGCCGGCTGGCCGCCGACCCGGGCGGGGTTGGTGAGGGTGACCCGTCGTTCGCGCTGACCGGTGGCCTGATGTTCGATCGGCCGTACAGGGTGAACGAGTTCATGGACACGATGCCGGTGGGTAGCACCGCGGCAGGAACACTGCTGGTGGTCGGTGACTTCTCGGGGTTCGTGATCGCCCAGCGTGCCGGCATGCGCGTTGAGTTCATCCCGCACCTGTTCGGGTCGACCAACAACCGGCCGGTCGGGGCGCGTGGCCTGTTCGCGTGGGCGCGGATCGGGTCGGATGTGATCGACGAGGGGCGGTTCCGGATTCTGGTCAACAAGACGAGCTAGACTGGTGGCGGGACTCCTTGTCATCCCGATGTGAGCGGAAGCCCGGGGCGTCACGCCCCGGGCTTCCGTGTAGACGTATCTACTCGGCTGGTGTAGACTGGTCTACATCAGCCGAGTAGATCAGCAAGGAGGCCCAAGATGAACGCCGAAACCGCCACCGCCCGGCACGCACTGCTCGTGTGGCTTGGTCCCGCCGCCGACGAGCTGACCGACGCACAGTTCAACCGGCTGCACCGGGAGGCCGAGGCCATCGAGGCCCGGTGGCCGGACCCCGACGACGACTACCTCCGCGACGCCGCCCTGTCGGCCGCGGTGCAGTGGATGCTTGGCGAGGTCACCCTTGAGCGGGCAGCTCAGCAGCTGGTGGACGCGCGAGTGGCGGCGCGCTGCGCGTCCGTCGTCGCTCAGCAGTTGGCCGTCATGGCGGTTGCAGACGGGATGCCGGAGGCTCGCGCCGCCGCGGCGGTCGGGATCGACAGGATGACCTTGCGGAAGGTGCTTGGCAAGCGCTGAGAGACGAGAGGCGACAACGGCCCGGTCCCCTGATGGGGCCGGGCCGTTGTCGTGAGATCCCGCGGATCTGCGGGGACGCGCGGGGCGGGGCGCTAGGTGTGCCGGCTGGTCTCCCGTGCCACCCACGCCGCCAGGTCGGCGCGGCGGTAGACGTGGGCCTGCCCGCGGGTGCCGACCGGCCGGGGGGGTTCCGTCGACCTCAGCAGCCTCTTCTTGGTGGCCTCCCGCGACCACGGGACGATACCCTCGGCGATCGCCTCGGAGAGGGTCAGCGTCGATGGAGGCGTGTCCCCGGTCGGCCGGGTGTCCCCGGTGACATCCCTGCTCACAGGAGGTACGGGGACATGGGGACGCGCGGGGACACCAAGGAGGCGACGCGCGGCCGCGGCGGTGAGGTAGGGCACTTGTACTTCGGTGACCCGGTCGTCGACCACCAGCACCCACCGGCCCGGATGCCGGGTCCGCGGCGGCATCGGAACCCCAGGGCCGACCAACATGCGCCACGTGTTGTACGTGACCCGGGACAACATCCGCACGCCGTAGTTCTCCCTGGCTTCCGCGCCGCCGGCGGCGCGCGCGGTGACCTGCTGCCCGGCGAGCAGTACGTGCATTCGCGCCGACCGGCCCATGTGCGTCAGCTCCGCGAGCGCGGCCACCGCGGGACTGGTGCGCGGGTCGGACGGCCGCCGGTG
>CAZSNW010000276.1:0-3319 GCA_964608245.1 uncultured Micromonosporaceae bacterium | reverse complement strand
CGATCGTCGCCTCGGGCGGGGCGGGCGCCGCCGCCGACTTCCCGCCGGCGGTGGAGGCCGGGGAGGACGCGGTGCTCGCCGCCAGCGTCTTCCACTTCGGCAAGCTCACCGTGGCGCAGGTCAAGCAGGCCCTGGCCGACGCCGGCCACCCGGTACGCCGGTGACGCGGTCGCCGACCGTCGACGCCACCGCCCACGACCGCGGTCACGAAGACGACGCGCCGGTGCGCCGCCGGAGTCGGCGGCGCACCGGCGCGACAGGTCGTCAGATCTGCGCGACCGCGCCGGCGTACATCTCGTCGATGATCTCGGAGAAGTGCTCCTCCACCCGGGCGCGCCGCACCTTCAGCGACGGGGTGATCTCGCCGTCCTCCAGCGTCAGGTCACGCGGCAGGATCGCGAACTTCTTGATCTTCTCCCACTGGTTGAGCTTGGCGTTGAGCTGCTCCACGTACTCGCCGACCATCGCCTTCACCTCGGGCGAGGTGACGATCTCCTGATAGGAGCGGCCCGCCAGCGGCCCGCCCTGGGCCCACGTGGTGATCGCGTCCGGGTCGAGGGTGACGAGCATGGTGGGGAAGTTCCGGCTGTGCGCCACCACGACCGCCTGCGACACGTACGGGCAGACGGCCTTGAACATGCCCTCGATCTGGCTGGGCGCGATGTACTTGCCGCCGGAGGTCTTGACCAGGTCCTTCTTGCGGTCGGTGATCCGCAGGTACCCGTCGGCGTCCAGCTCGCCGATGTCGCCGGTGCGCAGCCACCCGTCCTCGGTGAGCGCCTCCTTGGTCGCCTCCGGCAGGTTGTGGTAGCCGCGCATGACCGGCGCGCCGCGCAGCAGGATCTCCCCGTCCTCGTCGATCTTGCACTCGAGGTCGCCGAGCGCCTGCCCGACCGTGCCGATCCGGAGCTTGCCGGGGCGGTTGACGAAGTTGGCGGCGCTGGACTCGGTGAGCCCGTACCCCTCGAGGATCGGCAGTCCGGCGGCGGCGAAGAACTCGGCGATGTCCCGCGGCAGCGGGGCCGCGCCGGAGATCAGGATCCGGATCCGGCCGCCCAGCCGCTGCTGGAGCTTCTTGAACACCAGCGCGGTGGCGATCCCGTAGCGCCGCCGCAGCCCGGCCGGGACCGGCTTGCCCGCCTGCTCCAGCGCCACCACCTGCTTGCCGACCCGGACCGCCCAGGTGAAGATCTTCCGCTTGAGCGCGCTGCCCTGCTGGGCGGTGGTGACGACCCGGTTGTAGACCTTCTCGAAGATCCGCGGCGCCGCGCACATGAACGTCGGCCGGATCGCCGCGAGGTTGTCGACGATCTTGTCCACCCGACCGTCGATGTAGGTCGGCGCCCCGACGTGGATCATGCCGCACAGCAGGCTCTTGCCGAACGAGTGCGACAGCGGCAGCCACAGGAACTGCAGGTCGTCCGGGCGCAGGATGTCCAGTTCGCCCTGGGCCACCCCCTCCCAGCACCAGCCGCGGTGCAGCAGCTCCACGCCCTTGGGCGTACCGGTGGTGCCGGAGGTGTAGATGAGGGTCGCCAGGTGGTCCGGCTCGACCGCGGCGGCCAGCCGGCGTACCAGCTCGGGGTCGGCCGCCAGCGCCTCGCGGCCGCGCGTCTCCAGATCGGACAGGGTGAGCTGGGTCGGGGTGGCGTTCGCGTCCGCCGCGCCCGTCATCAGCACCACGTGGGTCAGGTCGGGCAGGTCGGCGCCGGCGATCTTCGCCGCCTGCGTGGGGTCCTCGACGATGGCCACCTTGGAGCCGGAGTCGCGCAGGATGTACACCGCGTCGTCCCGGCCGGTGGTCGGGTAGACCGTGGTGGTAGCGCCGCCGGCGCACATGATGCCGATGTCCGCGAGCACCCACTCCACCCGGGTGGTGGCCATGATGGCGACCCGGTCCTGCGAACCCACGCCCAGCCCGTGCAGCCCGGCCGCGATGGCCTCCGCCCGCGTGCCCACCTCGCCCCAGGTCAGCCAGTACTGACCGGAGTCGTCCGCGGTGGGCCCGCCCAGCGCCTGTGCGTCGGGGGTCTCCGCGACCCGGCGCAGGAACATGTCCGCGATCGAACGGTAGGGGACCTCGAGTGTCATCGGGCTGCCGCCTCCACGGGACGAGAGAGACAGGTGCCGGCGTGGTCGTGTCCACGCGTGGCGTCGATCACTCCCGAGCCTATGCCGAGGCTCCGTCGCAGGCCAAGTCCACCCTTCGGTCGGTTGTGACCGTGCCCACATCGGTAATGTCGGTGCCGACCGCGGCACAGTTCGGTATGCAGGAGTGGCACCGGTCGACCGGGCACCGGCCCGGTCGACCGGACGCGGCGTAGGTGGGGACAAGGAGCGCGGGTGGCGACGGCGAACCGGGACATCGTGGTACGGGGGCTACGGGTCCTGGGGGTCGGCATCCGCGAACAACCCCGGCTGTTCACCGTCGCGGTCGCCGGCAGCATCCTGTTCAGCCTGCTGGTGGTCGCCAACGCGTACGTGGTCGGCGCGGTGGTCGGCTGGGTCGCGGTCCCCGCCATCGAACAGGGCCGGGTCGAAGTGGGGGCGCTGGCGCTGGGCGCCGGCGCGTTGCTCGCGGTGGCCGTGCTCCGGGTGACCGGCATGTTCGCCCGCCGCATGGGCGCCGGCTACATGCAGTTCCGGCTGCAGGCGTCGTTCCGGCGCCGGGTGACCCGCCGCTACCTGGAGCTGCCGATCTCCTGGCACCAGCGGCACGCCACCGGCACCCTGCTGTCCAACGCGAACTCCGATGTGGAGGCGACCTGGTTCCCGATCGCCCCGCTGCCGTTCGCCGTGGGCACGGTGGTGATGCTCGTCGGGGCCCTGGCGTCGGTGTTCGTCACCGACCCGGTGCTGGGGCTGGTGGCGCTGGCGGTCTTCCCGGCGCTGCTCGCGCTCAACGTCTTCTACTCCCGTCGGATGGCCCCGCGGCAGGCCCGGGCGCAGCAGCTGCGGGCCGAGGTCAGCGCCATCGCCCACGAGAGCTTCGACGGGGCGCTGGTCGTCAAGACCATGGGCCGCGAGGAGGAGGAGACCCGGCGGTTCCACGAGAAGTCCTGGCAGCTGCGGGACGCGATGATCCGGATCGCCCGGCTGCGGGGCGTCTTCGACCCGATGCTGGAGGCCCTGCCGAACCTGGGCACGCTCGCGGTCCTGGTGGTCGGCGCCTGGCGGCTGCGCCACGGGGCCGTCGACGTCACCGCCCTGGTCAGCGTCGCGTACCTGTTCACCGTGCTGGCCTTCCCGGTCCGGGCGATCGGCTGGGTGCTCGCCGAGCTGCCCCGCAGCGTGGCCGGCTGGGACCGGGTGCAGCGGG
>CAZSNW010000275.1:0-3323 GCA_964608245.1 uncultured Micromonosporaceae bacterium | reverse complement strand
GGGTCGCCGTGCGGATCCGTCAGGGTCGCCGTGCGGATCCGTCAGGGTCGCCGTGCGGATCCGTCAGGGTCGCCGTACCGACCCGTCGGAGCCCCACGACGCATCCGTCAGGGGCGCAGCACCAGCGTGTGCGCCGCCTGGGCCTCCACCGTGTCCCGCTCCCACCGCCACGGGATCGTCTCGCCGGTCCGCCACAGCTCCAGCTGGTCGATGTAGTGCGGGTGGTACGGGTGCCCGGAGGCGCCGGTGACGAGGATCCACCGCGACCGGTCGAGGTCGGCCAGGTCCACCACCATGCGCATCGCCGGGCCCGCGGTCACCTCGTACCCCTCGGCGGCGTTCCAGTTGGTGGCGTTCACCGTGGCCGCGCCGCCGGAGATCGCGTACGGCCCCCGGTTGAAGATCGCCTCGATGAAGCCGATCCCGGACGACCCCAGCGACTGCTCGCGCAGCGTCAGCGTGTGCGAGCGGCCCCAGCGCCAGTCGGCCGGGTCCTCACCCTGGGCGACCGCCAGCTCCTGGAACGCCGCGGACAGCGCCTGCGCCAGGATGTCGTCCCGGGTCTCCACCTCGTCGGTGTCCTTCCGGTCCCACCACGGCGAGTCCGGCTGGTCCAGCAGCGGCCGGATCGCCTCGGCCCACCGGTCGTTGCCGCCCGGGGTGAGCTCCTCGGGCAGCTCGTCGAAGGTGAGCAGCAGCAGGTTCCGCCACACCGCGTTGAAGTACGCGGCGGCGGCCGAACTCGCCGCCTCCGGCGTACCCGGCTCGCCTTCGGCGGGCTGCCGGTGGTCCCAGTCGGCCAGCAACGCCAACGCCTCCTGCTCGGCGCGGCTCAGCGGCGCGGTCGGCGTCTGAAGCAGCCGCGGCACGAGCATGGCGGCGAACGGGTGCCGGTCGTCGACCTGCATGCGCAGCACGTCGGCCACGCTGATCGGTCCGGCCGCCAGCGCCTCGGCGAGCATCTCGTGGATCCGCTGGCTGCGGTAGCCGTAGGACCAGTCGGCCGACAGCCACGGCTGGTACTGCGGGCCGATCGGCGCCTGGTTGGCGGTCACCACCAAGCCGGCGATCGGGTCACGCACGTACGGCAGCTGGTCGAACGGCAGGAAGCCCTGCCAGTCGTACGCCGGGTCCCAGCCCGGGGCGATCCACCGGCCGTCACCGGCGCCCCGGACCGGCACCTTGCCCGGCGCCTGGTAGCCGATGGTGCCGTCGACGTCGGCGTAGACGAGGTTCTGGGCGGGCACCTCCAGCAGGGCCGCGGCCTGGCGGAACTCGTCGAAGGTGCGGGCGCTGTTGACCGCGAACAGCGCCTCCACCGTCCGGCCCGGCATCAGCGCGGTCCACGCCAGCGCCACCCCGTACTCGTCGCCGGGCTGGCCGCCCAGCTCGCCGATCACCCGGTCGGAGCCGGCCAGGTCGGCGAACTGCGACGACGGGTCGGAGATCAGCGGGCCGTGGTTGGTGTGGCGCACCCGGATGGTGACGTCCTCACCGCCGGCGACCTTGATCGTCTCCTCGCGCACCTGAAGGTCCCGCCACTGCCCGTCGACCAGGTACCGGTCGCCGTCGAGCCGCTCCAGGTAGAGGTCGCTGACGTCGTGGGCGAGGTTGGTGAACCCCCACGCGTACCGGTCGGTGTGCCCGATGATCACCCCGGGCAGCCCGGTGAAGCTGAACCCGCCCACGTGGTGGCCGCACGTGCAGTGCAAGTTGATCTGGTAGAAGATGTTCGGCACGCCCAGGCCCAGGTGCGGGTCGTTGGCCAGGATGGGCCGGCCGGTGGCGGTGAGCTCGCCGGCCAGCACCCACGAGTTGGAGCCGAGCCCCGGGCCGTTGGTGCCCAGCAGCTCCGGCAGCGCGTGCGCCGCCTCCTTCACCGAGGCGAGCGTCGTCCGGGCGGCGGCGAGCCTCTCCACCGGCACCGGGGTCTCGCCGTCGCGCGGGGCGGGCACGTCACCGGGCCGGGCGTCGGGGTCGAAGGCGTCGCCGACCACCAGCCCGCCGGGCACGATCGGCTCGTGCCGGTCGAACGGGTACGGCGGGTAGAGCTGCTCCACCTGCTCGCGGGTGAACCCGGCGGCCAGCAGCAGCGCCCGGTCGGTCTCGTCCTCCATGTTGGCCCGCAGGTCCCAGGCCATGGCCTTCAGCCACGCCAGGCTGTCCACCGGGTCCCACGGTTCCACCTCGTAGCCGGGGTTCTGCAGCCCGAGCACCCGGTACGCCAGGGCCTTGCGCCCGGTGTCGGCCGGCCCGCCGGTGTGCTCGATCCAGGCGTTGACCCCCTCGGCATACGCGGTCAGGTAGCGCCGGGCGTCGGCGGAGATCATCTGCCACTCCTGCTCGGCCACCCGCCGCCAGCCGAGGGTGCGCAGGAACGCGTCGGTGGCCACCTGGCCCTCGCCGAACAGCTCCGCCAGCCGGCCGCTGGTGATGTGCCGACGCAGGTCCATCTCGTAGAACCGGTCCTGCGCGTGGACGAAGCCCTGCGCCCGGTAGAGGTCCTCCATCGTCTCGGCGAACAGGTGCGGTACGCCGAACGCGTCCCGGTACACGGTCACCGGCGCGGACAGGCCGGGCAGGGTGAGCTCACCGTCGTAGGTCGGGTAGGGCCGGCGTACCGCCTGCACGGCGACCAGGCCGAGGACGAGGGCGAGCACGACCAGGGTGGCGAGGACGCCGGCGCCGGTCCAGGCGGCGATCCGGCGCAGCCGCCGGCGGCGTGGGCGGCGGGTGGGCGCGGTGACGGCCGGTCCGGAGGAGGGCGGCTCGTCGGCGCCGTCTGCGGCGGCCTCCCGGGCCTGCTGCTCCGGAACAGCGGTCGAGGCGGATTCCGCACCGGTGGCGCCCGGGGCGGAATCCGCCGCAGCGACGGGAGGGTCGGTGGGCGGGGACCCGGCGGGCGTCGGAGCGGCGGCGGTGGCCGGCGGTTCCGGGTCGTCCGGTCCCTCCGGCAACTGCGGTGACGACACGGGGGTGGTCATGGCACCGCAGCCTACTGGCTGTCGTCGTGGCGTACCTCACCCACCGCTCCGACGCTCCACCGGGTCGTGCCGTCAGCAGTCGTAGTAGAGGGCGAACTCGTGCGGGGTCGGGCGGTGCGCCACCGGCTGGATCTCGTGGGTGATCTTCCAGTCGATCCAGGTGCGGATCAGGTCCGGGGTGAACACCCCGCCCTCCAGCAGGTACTCGTGGTCCTCCTCGAGCGCGGCCAGCACCTCCGACAGCGACCCCGGGGTCTGCCGCACGGCCTTGACCTCCTCCGGCGACAGGCTGTACAGGTCCTTGTCGATCGGCTCCGGCGGCTCGATCTTGTTGCGGAT
>CAZSNW010000274.1:0-3349 GCA_964608245.1 uncultured Micromonosporaceae bacterium | reverse complement strand
AGGACAAGGAGTGCGAGTGGGCGTACGCCCGGCCCGGGATGCTCGGGCTGGAGACCGCGCTGTCGGTGGCGCTGGAGGTGTTCGGTCCCCAGTGGGACCTCATCGCCACCCGGATGAGCCGCGCCCCCGCCCGACTGGCCGGGCTGGACGACCACGGCCACGACCCGGTGCCCGGGGCGCCGGCCAACCTCACCCTGGTCGATCCGACGGCGCGGGTCACCGTGGACCCGACGGCGCTGGCCAGCCGAAGCCGCAACACGCCGTACGCGGGGATGACGCTGCCGGGTCGGGTGGTGGCGACCTTCCTGCGCGGCGAGCCGACCGTGCTCGACGGAAAGGCGGTGCGGTGATGACCCGCGCCATCCTGGTCCTGGAAGACGGACGTGTGTTCACCGGCGAGGCGTTCGGTGCGGTCGGCGAGACCGTCGGCGAGGCGGTCTTCACCACCGGCATGACCGGTTACCAGGAGGTCCTCACCGACCCCTCCTACCGCCGGCAGGTGGTGATCCAGACCGCCCCGCACATCGGCAACACCGGGGTCAACCTGGAGGACGACGAGTCCGACCGGATCCAGGTCGCCGGCTACGTGGTGCGCCAGCCGTCGCGTACCGCCTCCAGCTGGCGGGCCACCGGCACCCTGGCCGACCGGCTCGCCGCCGAGGGCGTGGTGGGCATCTCCGGGGTCGACACCCGCGCCGTGGTGCGGCACCTGCGCGAGCGGGGCGTGATGCGCGCCGGCATCTCCAGCGTCGGCACCTCCCCGGAGGAGCTGCTCCAGCGGGTGCTGGCCTGCCCGCCGATGGAGGGGTCCAACCTGTCCGACGAGGTGACCACACCGCAGCCGTACACGGTGCCGGCCGAGGGCACCCACCGGTTCACGGTGGCCGCGTTGGACATGGGCATCAAGCGCAACGTGGTCCGGCGACTGGCGGCCCGCGGGGTGACCACCCACGTGCTGCCCGCCCACAGCAGCCTGGAGGACCTGCTCGCGGTGAAGCCCGACGCGGTGTTCCTCTCGCCCGGACCCGGGGACCCGGCCACCGCCACCCACCCGGTGGCGCTGGTGACGGAGGTGCTGCGGCGCCGGATCCCGGTGCTGGGCATCTGCTTCGGCTGCCAGGTGCTGGGGCGGGCGCTGGGCTTCTCCACCTACAAGCTCGGGTACGGGCACCGCGGCGCCAACCAGCCGGTGCAGGACCGGACCACCGGGCGGGTGGAGGTGACCGTCCACAACCACGGGTTCGCGGTGGACGCGCCGGTCGACCGCCGGGTGGAGACCGAGTTCGGGGCGGTCGAGGTGTCCCACGTGTGCCTCAACGACGGTGTGGTCGAGGGGCTGCGCTGCCTGGACGTGCCGGCGTTCGCGGTCCAGTACCACCCGGAGGCGTCGCCGGGGCCGCGCGACGCCGACCATCTGTTCGACCGTTTCGTGGCGTTGATCGACGGCCGATGAGCGGGGGCACGACCGTGTGTGAGGGGGGACCAGGTGCCTAGGCGACAGGACCTGTCGCACGTGCTGGTGATCGGCTCCGGGCCGATCGTCATCGGCCAGGCGTGCGAGTTCGACTACTCGGGTACCCAGGCGTGCCGGGTGCTCAAGGCCGAGGGGTTGCGGGTCAGCCTGATCAACTCCAACCCGGCGACCATCATGACGGATCCGGAGCTGGCCGACGCCACGTACGTGGAGCCGATCACCCCGGAGTTCGTCGAGAAGGTCATCGTCAACGAGGCGAAGCGCGGCCACCCCATCGACAGCCTGCTCGCCACCCTCGGCGGCCAGACCGCCCTCAACACCGCGGTGGCGCTGTACGAGTCGGGTGTCCTGGCCAAGTACGGGGTGGAGCTGATCGGCGCCGACATCGACGCCATCCGGCAGGGCGAGGACCGCCAGCTGTTCAAGGAGGTGGTACGCCGGGCCGGCCGGCGGATCGGGCTGGGCGACGACGTGGACCTGGTGCCGCGCTCCCGGCTGTGCCGGTCGCTGGCGGAGGTCGAGGAGACCGTCCGCGAGCTCGGGCTGCCGGTGGTGCTGCGCCCCTCGTTCACCCTGGGCGGCGAGGGCTCGGGGCTCGCGCGTACCCACGAGGACCTGGTCCGGATGGCCACCGCGGGCCTGGCCGCCTCCCCGGTGGGCGAGGTGCTCGTCGAGGAGAGCGTGCTCGGCTGGAAGGAGTTCGAGCTCGAGCTGATCCGTGACCGCAAGGACAACGTGGTCGTCGTCTGCTCGATCGAGAACGTCGACCCGATGGGCGTGCACACCGGCGACAGCATCACGGTGGCGCCGGCGATGACACTGACCGACCGCGAGTACCAGGCCATGCGGGACCTGGGCATCGCGGTGCTGCGCGAGGTCGGGGTGGACACCGGCGGCTGCAACATCCAGTTCGCGGTCCACCCGGAGACCGGGCGGATGGTGGTCATCGAGATGAACCCGCGGGTGTCCCGCTCCTCGGCGCTGGCGTCGAAGGCCACCGGGTTCCCCATCGCCAAGATCGCCGCCAAGCTCGCGATCGGCTACACGCTGGACGAGATCCCCAACGACATCACCGGCACCACCTCGGCGGCGTTCGAACCGGCGCTGGACTACGTGGTGGTGAAGATCCCGCGGTTCGCGTTCGAGAAGTTCCCGGCCGCCGACCCGGTGCTGACCACCACCATGAAATCGGTGGGGGAGGTGATGGCGCTCGGCCGCACCTTCGTCGAGGCGCTCAACAAGGCGATGCGCTCGCTGGAGACGCCGGCGGCCGGGTTCTGGACCGTCCCCGACCCGCCGGACGCCACCGTGGAGTCCACCCTGGCGGAGCTGCGCACACCCCACGACGGCCGGTTGTACACGGTGGAGCGGGCGCTGCGGCTGGGCGCCGACCCGGCCGAGGTGGCGGAGGCCTGCGGCTACGACCCGTGGTTCGTCGAGCAGATCGCCGACCTGGTGCGGCTGCGCCGGGAGATCGAGAACGCCCCCGTGCTCGACGCCGCGCTGCTGCGGGACGCCAAACGGGCCGGCCTGTCCGACCGGCAGATCGCGGCGCTGCGGCCGGAGTTCGCCGGGGAAGCCGGGGTGTGGCGGTTGCGCCAGCGGCTGGGCCTGTCCCCGGTGTACAAGACCGTGGACACCTGCGCGGCGGAGTTCGCCGCCGCCACCCCGTACCACTACTCCGCCTACGAGGAGGAGACCGAGGTGGCCGGGTCCGCCCGGCCGAAGGTGATGATCCTCGGGTCCGGGCCCAACCGGATCGGCCAGGGCATCGAGTTCGACTACTCGTGCGTCCACGCGGTGATGGCGCTGCGGCAGGTCGGGTACGAGACGGTGATGGTCAACTGCAACCCGGAGACCGTCTCCACCGACTAC
>CAZSNW010000273.1:1019-3365 GCA_964608245.1 uncultured Micromonosporaceae bacterium | reverse complement strand
ATGACCGGGCCCAACCTGGACCTGTTGCGCGAGGTGTGCGCGCACACCGACGCACCGGTGATCGCCTCCGGCGGCGTGTCCTCACTGGACGACCTACGAGCCCTGAAGGACCTGGAGCCGCTGGGGGTGGAGGGCGTGATCTGCGGCAAGGCGCTCTACGCCGGCGCGTTCACCGTCGAGGAGGCGCTCGCCGTCCTCGCCGCCTGACTCGTCCCGCCGCACCCGTCCGACGACCGGCCCTCACTCTCGACGACTGCGGCGAAGTTGGCGTATCAGCCGCGCCTGTTGCGACAACTTCGCCGCAGTTGGCGCATCGGCCGCGCTTCCGGTGGGTGGTTACCCAGATCGGGTGTCGTCGCCCGTCATTCCGCCGCCGTACCGGATCGACAACGAGACCAACCGCGACGTCGTCGACGAGGCGCAGGCGCTGGCGTTCCTGGCGGCGACCGCCGACCGGACCGATCTGGCCACCCGCGGCCAGCGGATGTCGGTGCTCCGCGCGCTCGGCCGGCTGGACGAGGCCGAGCGGGAGGGCCGGGAGGCGTACGACCGGGCGCGGCGGGAGGGCACCCCGCGCCAGCAGGTGGCGGCGCTCATCCGGCTCGCGCACGTGATGCAGTACCGGCGCGACTTCGCCACCGCCGACGCGATGTTCACTCAGGCGCTCGCGCAGGCGCGGCAGCTGGGCGATCCGCTCCTGCTCGCGTTCGCCCACCAGCACGCCGGGCGCAACCTCCTCGAGCAGGGCCGGTACGCCGAGGCGGTGGAGGCGTTCGAGGCTGCGCTCCTGCTGCGCCAGGCCCACGGCGCGCCGGCAGACCAGCTGGAGTCCACCCGCGGAGCGCTCGAGGTCGCGCGGCGACGGCCGGGCCCAGGCGCAGCGGCGGGCGGTGCCGTGACCGGCTGACCCGGACCCGAGCCGCCGGGTCGGGGACGACCATCCATTCATCATCCATTCTCAATCCATCGAAGCGGGGGATGATGACGCCGTGACGCCGGATCCACGCCGGCGTGGTTCGGCGCTGCGTTGACGAATGGAGGTGTGCGACATGGAGCTGGAGCTCACCACGCTCGCGGAGGACCCGACGGCACTGGAGAAGCTACCCGAAGAGGAGCAGGGGCTCACCGGTTGTGGCTGCACGGCGGTCATGACCTGCACGATCGTGACCTGTGCGCCGTACGCGACGTGCGGCTACCAGACCAACATCAAGATTCCGTGATCCTGCCGTGGTCCTGTGCGTTTTCTAGTTCCTGTCCGGATCGGGCGGCCGATCCGGACAGGAGCCGTCACTTGGTCGGAACCCGTTCCGGTCCACGGACGGCCCGGCCGGCGGCACCCGGTGGCGGCAGGCAGGTGCCGGGCGGGCACGATCTTCCGGCCAACGGATCAGCGCCACCGGTGCGGACCTCGTCACGTGCGGCGACCGGTCGGCTGTACGCCGATCAAGATCACACTCCCGACGGCCACCGTCACGGTTCCCTGACCAGATATCCATAAAGGACTGTCCTGGTCGCACCGGCCGCGAAGACGATCTCTCGAAGGAGCCTTGGTCATGGAGAAGTTGCGAAGACTCGTTGCAGGAGTCCTCGCCGCCGGACTCACGTCGGCGCTGCTCGTGTTCGGACCGACCCACGTGCGCCCGGCCCTCGGTGAAGAGCTGCCACCCCCGGGTGGCGGTTGTTCCACCGGGCCGTTCCACCTCGAGGTCGTTCATGAACCGCGGATGTTCCACTACTTCCTGTATTCCGGTGGGGACAAGAACAACGTGAACATCCGGATATACGACGCCGGCAACAACCTGTTGTGGAGCTGGAACTCCCCGGACGACCGCAAGAAGCAGACGTGGTATCACATCCAACCGGCGGTACAGGTGCCGACCGGTGGGTACGCCACCTTCAAGGCGATCTTCGACCAGTCGGTTTGGTCCGATCCGTCCTGCACCTACACGACGCCCGTTTGCTGCAGCCCGGTGAACCGTTGGGCGCCCAACGGAGGCACCGCTCTCGGACCCTGGGGTTGGTCACCGCCGTACATGACGCGTAACGGCCTCCAAGTGACGGCGGACCTCTATGGGCACTCCACGTTCGAGTGGGTGATCAAGGCCTCTGGACTGCCGGACAACTACTTCCTCGGCGGAGCGACGATCACCGTCCCCCAGTCCACCTACGGTGCAAAGACGGTGCGGGTGAGCGCACAGGTGCCGGGATCGGGAAACTGGGCCTCCCCGGAGGTGACGTTCTTCGTCCCTCCGCTGTGACGATCTCCGTCGCGGTGCCGGGACACGCGACGTCGCCGCCGTCGTGGCGTGGAAGAGACGCGGCGGGCCGGGCGCAAGCCCCGGGCGC
>CAZSNW010000273.1:0-1009 GCA_964608245.1 uncultured Micromonosporaceae bacterium | reverse complement strand
ACTCGCGGGGGGGCCCGGGCCCCACCCCGGGCCCGCCGCTCACCACGAGCAGTCGCCGTCGGTCACGGGGAGACCTCCACCACCACCTGGTCGGCTGTGATGCTGCGCACCCGCACCGTGAACCCGCCGACCTCTCGGGAGACGTCGACCGGCAGGGTCACCCGGGCACCGGCCACCGACAGGGTGGCCTGGGTGTCGGTGGCGCTCACCAGCTCGACATCCATTCCGAGCACCGAGGTGCTGAGGTCGCCGAAGCCCCGGTCGAACGTGATCACGCAGCCGCTCAGCGAGCACTCGGTCTTCGTCCCCTCCGAGCTGCTGCTGCAGCCGGTGGACAGCCCGACGAGGAGGGCGGCCACGCACAGCGCCACGGCGGCCGGGCGGCCACGGAACCGACGGATCCCGACGGCACCGGATGCGACGCCCGGCGCCGCAGTCTCGGGTACGCCGGGCACTGAGGTACGGATCTTAAGGGGGGTGGTCACGGGCGCATCCTAGCCAGGCCCGCCGCTACCCTCGGACGGGTGACGGTGGCGGTGCGGGTCATCCCCTGCCTGGACGTGGACGCCGGCCGGGTGGTCAAGGGGGTGCGGTTCGCGAACCTCCGGGACGCCGGGGACCCGGTCGAGCTGGCGGCGGCCTACGACGCGGCCGGTGCCGACGAACTCACCCTGCTCGACGTGACCGCGTCCGCCCACGGCCGCGCCACCATGCTGGAGGTGGTGCGGCGCACCGCCGAGTCGGTGTTCATTCCGCTGACCGTGGGCGGCGGGGTGCGGACCGTCGAGGACGTCGACACGCTGCTGCGGGCCGGCGCCGACAAGGTGGGCGTCAACACCGCGGCCATCGCCCGACCGGAACTCCTCACCGAGATCGCCGACCGGTTCTGCCGGCAGGTGCTCGTGCTGTCGCTGGACGTGCGGCGCTCCCCGGTCACCCCCAGCGGCTTCGAGGTGACCACCCACGGCGGGCGGCGGGGGGCCGGCCTCGACGCGGTGGAGTGGGCACG
>CAZSNW010000272.1:0-3442 GCA_964608245.1 uncultured Micromonosporaceae bacterium | reverse complement strand
GCAGGCCGCGCTGGAGGACCTGTTGCCGCAGGTCCTGGCGGTCATCGACGAGGCAGCCGTCAGGCCGCGTCGAGCCGGTAGAACCGCCACAGGTCGTTCTCGATCGGGAGCACCTGGCAGGTGAGCCCGGCGCGCTCGGCGTACTGGCGCACGGTGCCCGGCCGCAGCACCGTGCCGGCCTCCACCGCGGTGCCCTCGGCCCGGGTGGCGGGCAGGCAGTGCAGCACGCTGAACCCGTAGTTGAGCCGCTCCACGAGGTCACCGAAGGGCGCGAACGCCTCGGCCACCCGCTCGTCGGCCACCAGCACCGCGCCGCCGGGTGCCAGCCGGTCGCGGGCGACCCGCAGGGCGGCCACCGGGTCGGCGATGTCGTGCAGCGCCTCGAACACGCACACCAGGTCGAACGGCCCGGCCGTGTCGTGGGCAGCGGCGTCGGCCTGGGTGAAGGTGACCTGGTCGGCCAGCCCGGCCGCGGCCGCGGCAGCGGTCGCCTCGGCCACGGATGCCTCGTCCAGGTCGACCCCGTACACGCGCGCGCCGGGAAACAGCCAAGCCAGCGCCAGGCTGGAGGCGCCGGTGCCGCACCCGAGGTCGAGGATCCGGCCACCGCTCACCAGCCGCTGCTGGATGTCGGGCATCGCGGCGATCCAGTCGGCGAGCATGGTGTTGTACATCGGACGGTTCATGCCGGCGATGCCGTGCCGGGTCAGCGCTCCGTACGCCGCGTAGGGGACGCCGCCGCCGTTGTGGAAGGCGGCCGCCACCTGGGGCAGGACCTCGGCGATGCTGGCGACGAACCCGGGCAGGGTGCCCAGGTAGGTCGCGCTGTCGGTGTCGACCAGCACCTCCCGGTACGCGTCGGGCAGGGTGAACCGGCGGGCGTAGGGGTCCTCGGCGTCCCGGTCGACGTGCAGGATCCCGGCCACCGCCTGCTGCTCCAGCCACTCCCGCGCGTACCGCGGGTGGATGTCGCACGCCTCGGCCAGCGACCGGGCGTCCAGCGGACCGTCGGCGAGCGCCCGGTACAGGCCGAGCTGGACGCCGAGGGCGACGCTGAGCGTCTCCATGGTGGTGACCGCGTCGGTGAGCAGCCGTTCGGCGAGCCCTTCGGCGGTCGGTGTGGTGATCAGTTCGGTGGTCACCTGTTCTCTCCTCCTCGTGGGAAGTTCTCGCCCGCGAGGTTGCCCGCCAGCCCTTGCCGGCGGCTTGCACCGGGCTTGCGCCGCGCTCACCCCCCGCTCACCCCGGCATCCGCGTCGACGAGGCGGTGGTGCCGGGCGGTCGCTTGACATAACGTTGGTCCATGGGCACCCACGACTGGTCCGCGAGCCGCGGCGAGTGGTCCATGAGCACCCACGACCTGGGGCGCAGCTACCTGGAGCACCTCACCGACGCCGACCTGCGGGTGCTCGGCCGGACCGCCGAGCCCCCGGTCCCGCCGGACGCGCTGCGGCGGCGGCCCGCGGCGGTCCCGCCGCTGTTCGAACACCCGCGCCTGTTCGACGCGGTCTTCGGGCACGGGGCCGAAGGGCTGGTCCGGTTCTCGCCCTTCTTCACGTTCACGGTGGCGGTCCACCGGGCCGCCCGGGAGATCGCCGACGCGCCGTACGTGCCGGAGCGCTCCGCGCCCCGGCAGCAGGTCCCGGTGTTCGACACCGCGCAGCTCGCGGAGTTCCTCGCCGACCCGTGGCACCGGCTCTTCCTCGCCGAGCTGCTCGCCTCCTTCGTCCGGGTGGCCAGTGGCCGCTACCGCGTCCGGGTCGGGCACCGCTGGCGCGCCCAGCGCTACAGCGAGCTGGACCCGGTGCGGCTGGCGCACCTCGCCGTGCAGGCGCCGCCGGCGTACCGCCCCGGCATCTACCGGCGGCTGGGGGACGTGTCGCTGTTCCTCACCGGCGTCTTCCCCGACTACACCCAGACGTACGCGTTCGGACCGTTCGACGTGGCCCGGCTGATGCGCGCCGCCGGGTTGCCGGAGGACTCCGCCACCGGGTTGTCCGAGCAGTCGCCGCTGCACCTGTTGGAGGTCCTGGGGCGGCGGTGGTACCTGAAGGCCGGTCAGCTCGCCCCGGTCGCCACGGTGCAGCTGGTCGTCGCCACCCGGGTGGCCGAGCGGTTCCGGGACGCGCGCCGGGTCCTCAACCACATCGCCGACCGCCACCTGGCGCGCCTGGACGATCCGTGGGCGCGTCCGCCCGACCGCTGAGGCCGCCCCGGCCGGCCGCCGTCCACCGTGCCCACCGGATGCCCGCTTGACCTCGAAATATTGACATCTTACAAAGTTTCACCGACCCTCGGAGGCGTCGACAGGGACGCACAGCCCTCGTCCCGCCAGCCTTCCCACACGAGGTGATCCGATGGTGAAACTGAACCGACGAGTCCTGGCGCTGGGTGCCGCGGTCGCGGTGCTGGCGCTGCTGCCCGGCCAGGCGGCGACCGCCGTCGAACCGCAGCTCCCGGTCGGGAACTTCATCGTGGTGCTGAACGAGGAGGTGTCCGTCGGCCCGGCGCTGTCGAAGCACCGGGTGGAGGCGACCCACCGGTACTCGCACGTGATCAACGGGTTCGCCGCCCCGCTGACCAAGCGGCAGCTGGCGGCCCTGGAGCGTGATCCGTCCGTGGCGCTCATCGAGCCGGACGGCGAGATGCGGATCACGGCGACCCAGCTCAACCCGCCCTCGTGGGGGCTTGACCGGATCGACCAGCGGAACCGCCCGCTGGACAACCGCTTCACCTACAACGCCACCGGCGCCGGCGTCCACGCGTACATCATCGACACCGGCATCGTGGCCACCCACCCTGAGTTCGGTGGCCGCGCGTCGATGGCGGCCAACTTCGCCGGTGGTCCCAACACCGACTGCCACGGCCACGGCACGTTCGTGGCCGGCATCGTGGGATCGAACACCTACGGCGTGGCCAAGCAGGTCCGGCTGTACGGGGTCAAGGTGCTCGACTGCACCGGAGCCGGTTCCACCTCGTCGGTCATCGCGGGCCTGGACTGGGTCGCCGTCAACCACGTCAAGCCGGCGGTGGCCAACATGTCGTTCGGTGGCAGCGTGAGCACCGCGGTCAACAGCGCGCTGAACCGGCTCGCCTCAGCCGGGGTGTTCGTCGCCGTCCCCGCCGGTGACTCCAACACCAACGCCTGCAACTTCTCGCCGGCCAGCGCCACCAACGCCACCGTCGTCAGCGCCAGCGACATCAACGACCACCGGGCGCCGTTCACCAACTGGGGCGGCTGCGTCCACCTGTACGCGCCGGGAGTGGACATCCCGTCCGTCAGCACCGGCTCCATACCGGCCACCGCGACCGGTACCGGGATCGCGACGCCGCACGTGACCGGGGTCGCGGCCCAGTACAAGGCCACGTTCGGTGACCACTCGTTCAGCACGATCCGGAGCTGGTTGATCACGAACGCCACCCCGGGGGTGATCGTCAACAA
>CAZSNW010000271.1:0-3447 GCA_964608245.1 uncultured Micromonosporaceae bacterium | reverse complement strand
GGAACCCGGTCTCCACCGCCCGGCCCCACAGGTTCTGGTCGATCGAGTACGGCGAGGCGGCGGTCACCTCGATCGGCAGGTCCCGTTCGGTCGCGTACGCGATGGCGGCGTCGCGGGTCCAGGCGAAGTCCCGCGCCGGGGCGAGCACCTTGAGGTCGGGGGCGAGCGCGCCGATGCCGACCTCGAACCGCACCTGGTCGTTGCCCTTGCCGGTGCAGCCGTGGGCGACCACCGTGCCGCCGTGGGCGCGGGCGGCGGCCACCAGGTGCTTGACGATCAGCGGACGGCTGAGCGCCGACACCAGCGGATACTGTCCCATGTAGAGGGCGTTGGCGCGCAGCGCGGGCAGGCAGTAGTGCTCGGCGAACTCCTCCCGCGCGTCGATCACCTCCGACTCCACCGCGCCGCAGGCCAGCGCCCGCTTGCGGATCACCTCAAGGTCCTCGCCGCCCTGGCCGACGTCGACCGCGACCGCGACCACCTCGGCGCCGAGGCGCTCGGCCAGGTACGGAATGGCCACCGAGGTGTCCAGTCCGCCGGAGTACGCGAGAACCACCCGTTCGGTCATGAACCCGTCCCCTTCCGTCATGCCCCTGTCTCGTCCGGTGACTCGGCCCAGTCCCGGAACCGTTTGGCCAGCTCAGCCCCGGTGAACGGCTCCCGCGCGACCACCAGGATCGTGTCATCGCCGGCGATGGTGCCGACGATCTCCGGCAGCCCGGACCGGTCCAGCGCGCTGGCGAGGAACTGCGCGGCCCCCGGCGGGGTGCGCAGCACGGCCAGGTTGCCGCTGGAGTCGGCGCCGGTGAGCAGTTCGCGCAGCAGCCGCACCAGTCGCGCCGGCGCCCGCTCCCCCTCCCCGACGTCCGCCGCGGGCCGCAGCACCGGCTCGTCGTCCTCCGGGATCAGGTACACCTGGCCGCCGCCGGCACTGCGGACCTTCACCGCCCCCAGCTCCTCCAAGTCCCGCGAGAGGGTGGCCTGGGTGACGTGGACGCCCTCGGCGGCGAGCAGCTCCGCCAGCTCGGTCTGCGAGCGCACCGCCCGGGTGCGGATGAACTCCACGATGCGGGCGTGCCGGGCGGCCTTGGTGGTCGGCGCGGTCACCAGCCACCTCCCCCGTCCATCGACTCGCCACCGTCCGGCGACCCGTTGCGGGAGCGGGTGAGCAGCCAGGTCAGCAGCGCCTTCTGCGCGTGCAGCCGGTTCTCGGCCTGGTCGAGCACGGCCGAGGCCGGACCGTCGATCACCTCGTCGGTGATCTCCTCACCCCGGTGGGCGGGCAGGCAGTGCAGCACCATCACCCCGGGTGCGGCGACCGACAACAGGTCGGCGTTGACCTGGTAGGGCCGGAACACCGCGTACCGGTCACGCTCGTCGTCCTCCTGCCCCATGGACACCCAGACGTCGGTGGCGATCACGTCGGCGCCGGCGGCCGCCTCGCGCGGGTCGCGCAGCACCCGGACCGACCCGCCGGTGTCGGCGGCGATCTGCGCCGCCCGGGCCACCACCGCCGGGTCCGGGTCGAAGCCCTCCGGGCCCGCGACCCGCACGTGCATGCCCGCGGTGGCGCCGGCCAGCAGGTACGAGTGGGCCATGTTGTTGGCCGCGTCGCCGAGGAACGCCAGGGTCCGCCCGACGGTGCCGCCGAGGCGTTCCCGCACCGTGAGCAGGTCGGCCAGCAGCTGGCAGGGGTGGAACCCGTCGGTGAGCGCGTTGACCACCGGGACGCTGGCGCCCTCGGCGACCTCGGCCAGCCGTTCGTCTCCGAAGGTCCGCATGACGATGGCGGCGACGTAGCGCGACAGCACGGCCGCCGCGTCCCGCAGGGTCTCCCCGCGGCCGAAATGGGTCACCTGGGTGTCGATGACCACCGGTTCGCCGCCGAGTTCGGTGACCCCGACCTCGAACGACACCCGGGTCCGCAGGGACGGCTTGTCGAACAGCACCGCCACCGCCCGTGGCCCCTGGGCGGAGGCCAGCACCCGGTGGGTGTGGCGGGACCGTTTGAAGGCGGCGGCGAGTTCCAGCACGTCGGCCTGCTCGGCCGGGCTGAGGTCGTCGTCGCGGAGGAAGTGACGGATCACGGCTTCACCTCCGCCGGTGCGTTCGGTGCCGCGGCGTCCAGTGCCGCGGGCAGCACGGTCAGGAAGGCGTCGGCCTGGTCCGCGGTGAGGACGAGCGGTGGCGCGAGGCGGATCACCTCGGGCCGTACCGGGTTGACGAGGAAGCCGGCGTGCCGCAGCGCGTCGGCGACCGCCCGGGACGCCGGCGCGGACAGCACGATCCCGAGCAGCAGCCCGGCCCCACGGACCCCGGCCACCAGCGGGTGGCCGAGCTGTTCGACCCCGCTCCGGATGCGTTCACCGATCCGCTTGACGTGGTCGAGCAGACCTTCGGCGGCGATGGTGCGCAGCACGGCGAGCGCCGCCGCGCAGGCGACCGGGTTGCCGCCGAAGGTGGTGCCGTGACTGCCGGGCGGCAGCAGGGCGGCCGGGTCGACCCCGGCGACGGTGCGGTCGGTGAAGACGACGCACGCGCCGATCGGCAGCCCGCCTCCCAGACCCTTGGCCAACGTCATCACGTCGGGCTCTACCCCCTCGGCCTGGTGGGCGAACCAGTGCCCGGTGCGTCCGATCCCGGTCTGCACCTCGTCGAGGGCGAACAGCGCGCCGTGCCGGGCGGTGATCTGGCGGGCGGCGGCGAGGTAGCCGGGCGGGGGCACGATCACCCCGGCCTCACCCTGCACCGGTTCGAGGATCACCATCGCGGTCCGGTCGTCCACGGCGGCGGCGAGCGCCTCCGTGTCGCCGTAGGGCACGTGGACCACCTCGCCGGGCAGCGGCCGGAACGGGTCGGCCTTCTCCGGCTGGCCGGTGAGCGCGAGCGCCCCCATGGTGCGGCCGTGGAAGCCGCCGGTCGCAGCCACCACCCGGGTACGCCCGGTGCGGCGGGACAGCTTGAACGCCGCCTCGTTGGCCTCCGCGCCGGAGTTGGTGAAGAACACCCGGCCGGGCCGCCCGGTGAGGGCGAGCAGCAGCTCGGCCAGCGCCACCGGCGGCTCGGAGGCGTAGAGGTTGGAGACGTGGCCGAGCCGGCGGATCTGGCGTTCGACCGCCTCGACCACGGCCGGGTGGGCGTGGCCGAGCGCGTTGACGGCGATCCCGCCGACCAGGTCGACGTAGCTGCGGCCGTCCTCGTCGACCACCACCGCGCCCTCGCCGCGGACCAGCGCCAGCGGCGGGGTGCCGTACGTGCCGAGCAGGGACTTCTCCCAGCGACGGACGAGGCTGGTCACGCGTCACCTCCGGGGGTGGCGGGGACGATCATGGTGCCGAAGCCCTCCGCGGTGAAGATCTCCAGGAGGGTGGAGTGGGCGACCCGGCCGTCGACCACGTGGGCGGCCGGCACCCCGCCGCGGACCGCACGCAGGCAGGCCTCCATCTT
>CAZSNW010000270.1:2816-3458 GCA_964608245.1 uncultured Micromonosporaceae bacterium | reverse complement strand
GCTGCTCAACGCCCAGCCGATGGGCTTCTACTCCCCGCAGACGCTGGTCGACGACGCCCGCCGGCACGGGGTGACGGTCCGACGGCCGGATGTCAACGCCAGCGGGGCCGGCGCCACCCTGGAGCCGCCGGAGGTCCCCGGCGGCCCGCGTACCGGCCCGGGTGCGGACCCGGCGCAGTGGGGGGTCGGTGGGCCGGTGGTGCGGCTCGGGCTCGCCGGGGTGCGCGGCATCGGTGAGGAGCTGGCCCGGGCGATCGTGGCCGAGCGGGAGCGCGGCGGCCCCTACCGGGACCTGCCGGATCTCGCCCGCCGGATGGCGGCCGCCGACCGCCCGCTCACCACCGCCCAGCTGGAGGCGCTGGCCACCGCCGACGCGTTCGCCTGCTTCGGACTGGACCGGCGGCAGGCGCTGTGGGCGGCCGGCGCTGCCGCGGTCGAGCGGCCCGACCTGCTGCCGGGCACGGCACCCCGCACCGCCGCCCCGATGCTGCCCGGCATGGACGAGGTCGACCGGCTGGTGGCGGACGTGTGGGCGACCGGCCTGTCGCCCGACAGCCATCCGGTGGCGCTGCTGCGGGACCGGCTCGACCGGCTCGGGGCGGTCCCGGTGGCCCGGCTGTCGCAGCTGCCGCACGGTCGTCG
>CAZSNW010000270.1:0-2806 GCA_964608245.1 uncultured Micromonosporaceae bacterium | reverse complement strand
GCGGGGGCCGGGGGTGGGGCACGGGCGCGCCGGGCGGGGGGGGGCCCGGGGGGCCGGGCTGCCGCCGCGGCCGCCGGGTGGGGGGGCCGGGGGGGGGGGGGTGGTCACCCACCGGCAGCGGCCGGCCACCGCCGGGGGTGTCACGTTCCTCAACCTGGAGGACGAGACCGGCATGGTCAACGTGACCTGTTCGCCCGGGCTGTGGCTGCGCTACCGGAAGGTGGCCCGCACCAGCCCGGCGCTGCTGGTACGCGGGGTGCTGGAGCGCGCCGACGGGGCGGTCAACCTGCGCGCCGACCGGCTCGACCCGCTGGAGGTGCCGACCCGGGTGGTCTCCCGCGACTTCCGTTGAGCCACCGCGGCGCCGCCGGTGCGGCGTCGCGGTGCGGTGCAGCCGGTCAGCTGCGCCGGTTGATCACCACGAACGCGACCGCGGCGATGGCGAACTGCGCGCACAACAGCAGCGCCATCACCATGGCGACGTCGGCGCCCAGCACCGCGGCGACCGCGGCGACCCCGGTCAGGGGCAGGGTGGCCACACCCAGCACCGCGAAGGCCCGGGTCAGCACGGCGTCGTCGCGCTCGTCGCCGCTTTGGGTGAACGCGCGCTCGAACGTGGTGGCATGCTCCGGCCGGGTGGTGGCCCGCCAGGCCGCCACGCCGGTGGCCGCCACCGCCAGGAGGGCGCCGACCAGGAAGCCGTTGCCCATGTTGCCCGGGGCGTGTGCGCGCAGCAGCAGCCCGGCCACCACCGCGGCGACGGCGACCGCGCTCAACCAGATGACGAACACGTACCGGGCGCGGTCGGTCTGCAGGCTCTTATTCCGCATGGAAGATCTCCTCGACGGTCGACTGGAAGAAGCGCGCGATGGCGATGGCAAGCGGTAAGGACGGGTCGTACCGGCCGGTCTCGATCGAGTTGACGGTCTGCCGGGAGACGCCGAGCCGCCTGGCCAGTTCGGCCTGGGACAGCCCGGCGGCCTCCCGCAGCCGGCGCATGTCGTTCTTCACGCCCCACCTCCTGCGGCACCGTGGCGCCGGGGCCGCGCACTCCGACGGATATGACAAGTGTCCTTGACATACATACGTGATGTCAAGTCTCCTTGACATCACGCTTCTCGGCATGGAGCCATCCCGGTGGTGGATCCCACCGTCGAGGTGTCCTACGACGACGGCCGGACCTGGCAGGAGGTGCCGGTGCGGGCCGGCCGGACGCTGGTGCTGCGCCACCCCGTCGGCGACGGGTACGTGTCGTTGCGGTCCTTGGGCGCTGACGCCGACGGCAACACGCTGGAGCAGACCCTCATCCGCGCCTACCGGTTCTCGTCCGGGGCCTGATCCGACGGTGGGGTGGGAGCCGGCGGCTCCCACCCCACCGGGGTCGCCGGACCCGCACCGTCACGCGCCGGCCGGCGGCCACGGCCACGTCGCCGGGTCGGCGTACCCGCCGGCGGCGGCGAACGCGGCCGCGATCACGTCCCGGTCGTCGGTGACCCGCAGCACGGTGTGCAGCAGGAGCCGGGCCTTGAGCGGGTCGAGGAACCCGGCGGAGACCAGTCCGCGGGACAGCAGGTCGCGTTCGGAGCCGGGGAACGCGTACATCGCCGACAGCACCGAGCCGCCGCCGGTGCGGGAGGCCAGCACCACCGGGATCCGGGAGGCGACGTTCGCCAGCGCCGCCACCATCGACTCCGGGACGTGGCCCGCCCCGAACCCGGCCACCACCAGCCCGTCGCACCGCCCGGCCAGGGCGTCGAGCACCGCGCCGTCGTCGCCGAGCACCACCGTCACCAGCCCGACCCGCGGGTGCGGCGCGTCCGCCGGGACCGGCACCACCGTGCGGTGGGGCAGGCGGCTGAGCAACCGGGGACGCCCCTCCACCACGTACCCCAACGGCCCGCCATTCGGCGACCGGAACGCGCCGATGCTGCTGGTGTGCGTCTTGTGAACCCGACGGGCGGCGTGGATCTCGTCGGCGAAGACCACCAGCACCCCCTGGCCGCGTGCCTCGGCGACGGCGGCCACCTGCACCGCCGCCAGCAGGTTGGCCGGGCCGTCGGCCCCGGCCAGACTCGGGTTGCGCATCGCCCCGGTGACGACCACCGGCGCCTCGCCCCCGTAGACCAGGTCGAGCAGGTAGGACGTCTCCTCGATGGAGTCGGTGCCCTGGGTCACCACGATCCCGTCCGCCCGGGCGGCCAGCCGCGCGTCGATCTCGCGGCGTACCGCGGCCAGGTCGTTGAAGCCCACCGACGCGCCGGGCAGCCGCCGCAGGTCCACCGCCTCCACCGAGAGCCGGGAGTCGGCCAGGCCGGGCACCGCCGCCACCACCTGGTCCGCGGACAGGGCCGGCACCGCGCCGCGGTGCGCGGAGTCCAGCATCGAGATCGTGCCGCCCAGGCCTATCACCACCACGCGACGGGGCGTCTGTCCCACCATGATCGTCAGGGTAGTGCGTCGGGCGTGGCGCGGGCGGGTATCACGTCGGCGTGCGTCGCTTACCCGGTCCTCAGCTCACCGCCTTCCTCACCAGCTCGGCGATCCTCGCCTCGTTGGCCGGCGTCAGCTCGGTCAGCGCGAACGCGGTCGGCCACATGGTGCCGTCGTCGAGGTTCGCGCTGTCGTTGAACCCCAGCGTCGCGTACCTCGTCTTGAACTTGGACGCGCCCTGGAAGAAGCAGACGACCGTGCCGCCCTTGGCGTACGCGGGCATGCCGTACCAGGTCCTCGGCGCAAGCTCGGGCGCGGTGACCGTGACGATGTCGTGCAGCCGTCGGGCGAGGGTCCGGTCGGGTTCCGGCATCTC
>CAZSNW010000269.1:0-3475 GCA_964608245.1 uncultured Micromonosporaceae bacterium | reverse complement strand
GGCCCGGCTCCGCCGCAGCCGCGGCGGAACCGGGCCGCACCGTTTTCAGAGGACACGACCCCACCGGGTCGAGGCAGGGCCCCGTCGGGACCCGGCACGGCACCCCAGAGGCACAGGTACGACCCCGGGTGTCAGCTCTTGTCCAGGTAGCCGGCCCGCTCCTCGTCCACCAGCGCCGCCACCATGGCGGCCAGACCCGGGTGCCGCTCCAGCTTTGGGTCCTCGGCCAGCAGCGCCACCGCCTCGGCCCGCGCCTCCCCGATCAGCTGCTCGTGCCGCAGCAGCGACAACAGTCGCAGGTGCCGCCGGGTGCCCGACTGCGCGGCCCCCAGCACGTCCCCCTCCCGCCGCTGCTCCAGGTCCACCCGGGCCAGCGTGAACCCGTCCAGCGTCGAGGCCACCGCGTCCAACCTCTGGCGCGCCTCCGAGCCCTCCGGCGCCTCGGTCACCAGCAGGCACAGCCCGGGCAGCGACCCCCGGCCCACCCGGCCGCGCAGCTGGTGCAGCTGCGACACCCCGAACCGGTCGGCGTCCATCACCACCATCACCGTGGCGTTGGGGACGTCCACCCCCACCTCGACCACGGTGGTGGCCACCAGCACGGACACCTCCCCGGCCGCGAAGGCACGCATCACCGCCTCCTTCTCGTCAGCCGGCAGGCGCCCGTGCAGCACGCCGAGCTTCACCCCGGCGAGCGGCCCGGCCGTCAACGCCTCGGCCACCTCCAGCACCGACAGCGGCGGCCGGCGGCCGGCGGCCGACGTGGACAGCGGCACCAGCGGCGGCTCGTCCGCCTCCTCGTCCCCGATCCGCGGGCACACCACGTACACCTGGTGACCGGCGGCCACCTCCTCGCGTACCCGCTCCCAGGTACGCGCCAGCAGACGCGGCCGCTCCACCGCCGGCACCACGTGGGTCGCCACCGGTGACCGGCCCGCCGGCCGCTCCCGCAGGGTGGAGACCTCCAGGTCGCCGTAGACGGTCATCGCCACCGTGCGCGGGATCGGGGTGGCGGTCATCACCAGCACGTGCGGCGGCCGGTCCGCCTTGGCGCGCAGCGCGTCCCGCTGCTCCACCCCGAACCGGTGCTGCTCGTCGACGATCACCAGTGCCAGGTCGCGGAACTCCACCTGCTCGTACAGCAGAGCGTGGGTGCCGACCACGATCCCCGCCTCGCCGGAGGCCACCTCCGCCAACGCCCGGCGGCGCGCGGCCGCCGGCAGCGACCCGGTGAGCAGCGCCACCCGGGTGCCGTCCGCATCGCCGTCCAGCTCCCCCGCGCGCCCCAGCGGGCCGAGCAGCGCCATCAGGCTGCGGTGGTGCTGGGCGGCGAGCACCTCGGTGGGGGCGAGCAGCGCCGCCTGCCCACCGTTGTCCACCACCTGCAGGGCCGCGCGCAACGCGCACACCGTCTTGCCGGAGCCCACCTCGCCCTGCAGCAGCCGGTGCATCGGGTGCGGGGCGGCCAGGTCCTCCTCGATCTCCCGGCCGACCGCGCGCTGCCCCTCGGTGAGCGCAAACGGCAACGCGGCGTCGAACCGGTCGCGCAGCCCGCCCGGCACGTGCGGGCGCGGCACCGCCGGCCGGGCCGCGGCGCGCCGGCGACGCTGCACCAGGGTGAGCTGCACCGCGAACGCCTCGTCCCAGGTCAGCCGGCGACGGGCCGCCTCCAGCGCGCCACGCGAGGTGGGCCGGTGGATCTCCCGCAGGGCGGTGGTCAGGTCCACCAGGTTCCGCGCGTCCCGGACCTTCGCCGGCAGCGGGTCCGGCGGCAGGGTCACCACGTCCAGCACCGCCGCCACCGCGCGGGCGATCTCCCAGCTCTTCAGGTGCTGGGTGCCCGGGTAGATCGGGATCAGCGACCCGGCGTACGCCTCGGCGTCCCCGCCGTCCGGGTCGGTGAACATCTCGAAGTCGGGGTGGGTGAGCTGGCGCTGCACCCGGCCGCCGGAGCGGAACTCCCCCACCGTGCCGGCGAACAGACCCCACCGGCCGGGCACCAGCTGCCGGGCGCGCGCCTCCTGCACCCCCCGGTGCTTGGCGAAGAACACCAGGGTGAGGGTGGCGCCGGAGCCGTCGGCGATCACCGCCTCCAGCACGTACCCCGGCCGGCGCCGCATCGGGCGCACCGAGGCGCCGAGCACCTGGGCCTGGATGGTGACCGACTCACCGGGTGTGAGCGACGAGATGTCGGTGAGCTGGCCGCGCTCCTCGTAGCGGCGCGGCAGGTGGTAGAGCAGGTCCCGCACGGTACGCAGGTCGAGTTCCCGCGACAGCCGGGCCGCACCGCGACCCACCACCACCGACAGCGGGGTGTCCAGCCCGACCTGCGTCACTCCACCCCCACCACCAGCGGGTACGTCGGCTGACCGCCGTCGTGGTGGTGCACCTCCACCAGCGGCCAGCGCCGGCGCAGGTGACCGAGCAGCGTCTCGGACAGCCCCTCGGGCGCCTCCGCCCCGAACAGCAGGGTGACCAGCTCGCCGCCGCCACCGAGCATCCGGTCGAGCAGCTGCGTGCAGACCGCGGTGAGGTCCTGCCCGACCAGGTGCACCTCACCGTCGACCAGCGCCAGCACGTCGCCGGCCCGGCACGGCCCCACCACGGTGAGCGCGTCCCGGCTGGCCCGGCACACCAGGGCGTACCGGCAGGCGCCGGCCGCCTCCGCCATCGCGATCACGTCGTCGTCGAACCGCCGCGCCGGGTCGCGGACCGCCAGGGCGGCCATCGCCTGGACCGGCGACCGGGTGGGCACCACGCGTACCTGCACCCCGCCGGCGGCCGCCTCGTCGGCCGCGGCCGCCGCCACCGCCTGGGTGTCCGGGCTGTTGGGCAGCACCACGACCTGGCCGGCACGGGTGGCGCGGATCGCGGCGAGCACCTCAGCGGTCGACGGCCGGCCGCTGACCACCACCGCGCCCTCCCGGGCGAACAGCGCGGCCAGGCCCTGGCCGTCGGCCACCACCACCGCGCCGCGGGCCTCCGGGTCGGGTGGGGTGGAGACCTCCTCGAAGCGGGTGACGGAGATCCGGTACGGGCGGCCGGCCTCCACCCCGGCCTCGACCGCCGCGCCCACGTCGTCCACGTGGACGTGCACGTTCCACACCCCGTCGCCGGTGCCGATGACCGCCAGCGAGTCGCCGAGGCGGCTGAGCTTCTCCCGCAGCCGGGCCACCGACTCCTCGTCGGCCTCCAGCAGGTACTGCACCTCGTACGCGTACCTGCCGACCCCGGTGGGGCCGTGCGGGGCGTGTCCGTGGCCGTCCGACGGCACCCCGGCGCAGGTCGGGCGCCCGGCGGACTCCCCCGACCGGGGCGCCTCGACAACGGCCGGGCGCTCGGGTGCGGTGCCGGTCACCACCTCGACGAGGGCGTCGAGCAGCACCACCAGGCCGGTGCCGCCCGCGGCCACCACGCCGGCCGCCCCCAGCTGCGGCCGCAGCACCGGCCTGGGTTACAACGCCACGGCCGCCCC
>CAZSNW010000268.1:3135-3485 GCA_964608245.1 uncultured Micromonosporaceae bacterium | reverse complement strand
GGACTCGGACCTGATCACCCAGGTCGGCGACGACAACACCGCCTTCGACCTGGACGTCGACCTCAACGCCGGTGGGATCGGCGGCCGGTCCACCGGGACGATCCGGGAGGTGGGCTCCGACGGCGGGTACGGCAACGGGTACGAGGACCCGAAGTCGCAGATCGCCGAGCAGCCCCTGTACGGCCTGGGCGACGAGGCCGGGGGCATGTGACCGGACCGACGGGCCGGCGACGGCCGGCCCGCCACCCGACCGGGACGGCCGGGGGGGGGGGGGGGGCCCCCCCCCCCCCCCCCCCCGGGGGGGTGGGGCGGGGGGGGGGCGCGCCGGGGGGGCCGCCCCCGCCCCCCCC
>CAZSNW010000268.1:0-3125 GCA_964608245.1 uncultured Micromonosporaceae bacterium | reverse complement strand
CGCCCGGCCGTTGTGTCGTCAGAGGCGTCTGTCGCGACGGGTCAGTCGCCGGCCGCGCCCCGAGGGCGAGCACCACGACGAGCACGTTGTTGACGGCGAAGAAGACCGGGTCGCTGCCGGAGCCGCCGGTCCCGCGTACCTCCGCCCCTCGCGAATGCCCACTTCGGAGGGTGGACGATGCACCGTCTGTACTCCCGTTGCGGACAGTGTGTCAATGGTCACAGCTAGAGCAACTGTCCACAGTTGATCTTTCATGGAGATCCATGTTCAGGTGTGCGGACGTGCCACTGGTACGGGCGTCAGCCCACCCGGTCGAGCCCGCGCTCGTACGCCTCGGCGGCGGCGACGGTCTCGTTGAGCAGGGCGGCCAGTCGTCGGGCCGACTCCAGATCGAGCTCGACCGCGATCCGGGCCGGTGCCCCGGACCGGTCGCCGGTGAGGTCGAGCAGGAGGGCGTGCTCCAGTTGGGCGTGGAACGGGTGGTCGTAGCCGACGCTGGCGCGCTCCAGCCTGAACCAGCCGCGCTCGTCACGGCCGCTGCCGCTGACCGGGGTGTGCCCGGCGATCGTGGTGCACATGGTCGTCTCCAGTCTTCTTCGGATACGGCGGGTCTTTGCCGGTCAGGAGGACAGGTACCGGCCGAGGAAGTCCCACACCTTCTGCCAGCCGTCGACCGCCTGCGCGGCACGGTAGGCGGCCGGCCGGTCGTAGTAGAAGAACCCGTGCCCGGCCCCCTCGTACATGTGGAACTCGTAGATCTTGCCGTGCTTCTTCAGCTCCTCCTCGTGCCGGGCGACCTGCTCCGGGCTGGGGGAGCGGTCCTCGGCCCCGAACAGCCCGAGCAGCGGGCAGGCGAGGTCCGCGGTCAGGTCGATCGGCGCCACCGGGTACGCGTCGCTGAGCTCCTCGGGCGCCATGACGATCCGGCCGCCCCAGCAGTCGACCACCGCGTCCACCTCGCGCCCGCCCCGGCAGGCGGTCAGGTACGCGTGGCGACCGCCCGAGCAGGTGCCGAACAGGCCGACCTTGCCGTTGAGGATGGTCTGGGCGCGCAGGAACCGTACGCACGCCAGGCCGTCGCCGACCACCTGCGGGTCGGACACGTCGCCGACCGTGCGGATGCGGGCGGCCACCTCGTCGGGCGTACCGTGCCCGAGCCGGTGGTACAGGTCGGGGCAGATCGTCACGTAGCCGTGGCGGGCGAACCGCAGGGTGGTCTCCTTGTACCAGTCGTCCCAGCCGGGGCGGTGGTGGAACAGCACCATCCCCGGGTAGGGGCCGGGCCCCGTGGGTCGGGCGTAGTACGCGTTGATGAAGTCACCGTTGTGGCCCTGGACCGTCACCGTCTCGGCGATCAGGCCCTCGTACTGGTCGGTGGTGTACAAACCGGAACTCCTCCCCGTCCACGTTCGGCATACGGCGACGACCGGCGCCGGTCGAGGTGCCTACGACAGTACGCGGTAGCGGCCAGTCCGGGCGGGCGGGCCGGCGCCAGCCCGCCCGCCCGAACCTGCGGATCAGGGCAGGTTGATGGCGAACCAGACCGCCTGGTGGGCGTCGAGCCGCCCGTGCCCCCAGACGTTGTTGTGCAACGGCGTCCCGCCGCAGGTCAGGTCGCTGACGCTGACCGCGGATATGTCGAGGATGAACCGGGTCATGGGGACGTTGCCCCGCAGCGAAGGCTTGGCCGACCAGACCAGGGCCGCCACCCCCGCCGCGTGCGGTGCGCCGACCCCGGTGCCGCTCAGGACGGTGTACCCACCGAACGGGTGCGCACTGCGGATCCCCACCGCAGGCGCGGCCACGTCGGGCTTGATCAGCCCGTTGGGCGCGGGGCCGCGGCCGCCGAGCGCGGGGCGGTGCGCCGTGTCGTACCCGGTGACCGTGTACGCCGACGGAAGGTAGGCGGGGAATCCGATGCTGCCGCAGCCGCTGGAGTCGAAGGCGGCGGGGAACACCGGCAGGATGCCGGCGGCCGCCCAGGCGTTCACCATGGCCTGGATCGACCCGCTGGGGGTCGCCGAACCCCAGGGGTTGTAGATGACGTGCGGCCGCTTGGTCGGGTCGGGGTTCGTCCCGGCGAGAGTGGTCGGGGCGAGCAGCCACTGGCCGGCGGAGAGCAGCGCGGACGTTGAGCACGCGCCCGTGGCGGTGCAGGCCCGGGCGGCGATCCACTTCGCCTCGGGGGCGACCCCGATCCGGTTGGTGCCGCCGTCGTCGCCGACCATGACGCCGAGGTTGTGGGTGGACTGGCCGTTCGGATCGCACGGAGCGAGCGTGCAGCCGCCGGTCGCGTCGTACCAGTTGTAGTCGTGCACGAACAGGCCACCGCCGAGGTGGCCCCGGTACTGGTTCACCAGCGCCGGGTGCTGGTGGGTGGCCCCGGTGCCGAGCGTGGCCACCACCGCGCCCTGGCCACGGGCACCGAAGTCCTCCCAGGCCGCCGGCGCGTTGATGTCGAGGATGTTCCACTCGCTGCTGAGCGGGCCGGCCTCGGACGTGGTCGTCGGCGCGAGCGTGATCACGGCGTCGGACTCGATGCGGGCGACGTCGGAGCGGGCGGCGAGCTCCTCGGCCAGCGCCCGGTCGCCGTCGACGACCAGCGCGTTGACGATCCACAGCGGCGTGTAGCGGACGCCGCGGCGGTCCAGGTGCGCCCGCAGGCCCGCCTGGCTCGCCTCCGCGGTGGCGGTGAGCTGCTCGTAGACGTACCAGCCCTGCGCCGCCCGGTCGGCGACGGTCGCCGCCTGCGACAGGTCGGCGGTGGTCGCGAGGTGGACGATGAACCGGGTGGTGCCCCGGTCGGGGAACAGATCCGGCACCCCGGAGGCGCCCGGCTGCCCGGCGGCCGGGTCGGCGACGGTCAGCACCGCCGCGGTGAGCGCCGCGGCGACGGTGGCCGCAACCGACCGGCGGACCCGGCCGGCGCGCCCGAGCCGGGCGTGTCGTGAGTCGTGGGACATGTCTCCTCCTGACGTGGGGTCGTCGCCGGTGCCGGCGGGCCGCCGGCCCGCCGGCACCGGCTCACAACGACCATGGTCGATGCAGGGGGAGGGGTTTGCGTAGCGGATCTGTCACGTACTTAAATGGCCCGACCGCCCGGCGACCGGTCAGGGCAGCGTGAG
>CAZSNW010000267.1:0-3524 GCA_964608245.1 uncultured Micromonosporaceae bacterium | reverse complement strand
GCCGTGACTACCTGGACGAGACCGGCGGGCGGTACGTGCACCTCATCGCCGACGGCGAGGTACGCACGAGCGGCGACATCACGCGGGCGCTGGGCTGCGGGGCGGACGCGGTCATGCTCGGCGAGCAGCTGTCCCGGGCGGCCGGCGCGCCGGCGGGTGGTGCCTGGTGGCACTCGGCGGCCAGCCACCCCAAGCTGCCCCGGGGCGCGTACCGGCCGGCGCTGCCGCCGCTCGGCAGTCTGGAGCAGATCCTGTACGGCCCGGCGGACCGCCCCGACGGCACGCTGAACCTGTTCGGCGGGCTGCGCCGGGCGATGGCCAAGTGCGGCTACCGCGACATCAAGGAGTTCCAGCGGGTGGAGCTGGTGCTCGACACCGACTGATCCCGGTGCCCGGCCGACCCGAGGGCACGACAGGCCGGTTCCACACCCGGCACGCCACCGGTCCGCCGGGCGTACGTGGCCGCGGTACCCGGTCGCGGCCTGCCGGTCCGCCGCGTCCGCCGGTCACAATGGGCCGTGCGGTCCGACGTGGTGGTGATCGGCTCCGGCTTCGGCGGCAGCGTGGCCGCCCTGCGCGCGGTCGAGAAGGGCTACTCGGTGGCCGTCCTCGAGGCCGGCCGGCGGTTCGCCGACCACGAGCTGCCGGAGACCTCCTGGCGGTTGCGCCGCTTCCTGTGGGCGCCGGCGCTCGGCTGCCTCGGCATCCAGCGGCTCACCCTGCTGGGCGGGCGGCGTGGCGCACGGGTCATGGTGCTCTCCGGCGCCGGGGTGGGCGGCGGCAGCCTGGTCTACGCCAACACCCTCTACCGGCCGTTGCCCGATTTCTACACCGACCCGCAGTGGGCCGGGATCACCGACTGGCAGGCTGAGCTCGCGCCCTGGTACGACCTGGCGTCCCGGATGCTCGGGGTGACCACCTACCCCCACCTCACCCCGGCCGACGAGGCGGTGCGGGCGGTCGCGGAGCGGATGGGCGTCGGCCACACGTTCCGCGCCACCCCGGTCGGGGTCCACTTCGGGGAGCCGGGGGTCACCACGCCCGACCCGTACTTCGGGGGTGCCGGGCCGGCCCGGGCCGGGTGCCGGCACTGCGGCGCCTGCATGACCGGTTGCCGGCACAACGCCAAGAACACCCTGGTCAAGAACTACCTGTGGCTGGCCGAGCGGGCCGGCGCGGTGGTCCATCCGCTCACCACGGTCACCGAGGTACGCCCGGCCACCGGCGGCGGGTACGAGGTGACCGCGGTACGTACGGGCGTGCGCCTGCCGGGTCGGCGACGGCGCCTGGTCTTCCACGCCGACCAGGTGGTGTTCGCCGCCGGCACCCTGGGCACCCAGCGGCTGCTGCACGCGATGAAGGCCAGCGGTGCGCTGCCGCACCTGTCCGAGCGGCTCGGGGTGCTCACGCGGACCAACTCGGAGGCGATCCTGGGCGCGTCGGTGACCGGCCGCACCGCCCGGCGGCGAAGCGTGGACTACTCGACCGGGGTGGCGATCACCAGCTCGTTCCACCCCGACCCGCGTACCCACATCGAGCCGGTGCGCTACGGCCCGGGAGCCAACGCGATGGGGCTGCTGCAGTCGGTTCTCGTGTCCGGCGGCCGGTGGCGGCCGCTGCGGTGGCTGCTCACCCTGCCGCGCGCCCCTCACCTGGCCGCCCGGACCGCCTGGGTACGCCGCTGGTCGCAGCGCACGGTCATCCTGCTGGTGATGCAGTCGTTGGACAACTCGATCACCCTGCGGTGGCGGCGGGCCTGGTACGGGCGGCACCGGTTGTACGCGCAGCCGGGCCACGGCGCGTCCAACCCGACCTGGATCCCGGCCGGGCACGAGGCGGCGCGGCTGCTCGCCGAGGAGATCGGCGGCTGGCCGGGCGGGTCGGTCACCGAACCGTTCGACATCCCGATGACCGCGCACATCCTGGGCGGCGCGGTGGTGGGGGCCGGGCCGGACACCGGGGTGGTCGACCCGTACCACCGGGTGTTCGGCCACCCCGGGCTGCACGTGCTCGACGGGTCGGCGGTGCCGGCCAACCCGGGCGTCAACCCGGCGCTGACGATCACCGCGATGGCCGAACGGGCGATGGCGATGTGGCCGGTGAAGGGCGAGCCGGACCCGCGGCCGGCGCCAGGCAGCCCCTACCGGCCGGTGGCGCCGGTGCCCCCGGCCCGTCCGGCGGTCCCGGCCGGGGCGCCGGCGGCCTGGCCGGTGGGGTGGTCGGCGCCAACGGCGGGACAGGGTCGGTAGGGCCGCCGGAGCGGCGGCCTCACCGGTCGGTACGGTCGGCGGCGTGAGCGGTGCCCTGCCCGGGGCGATCCCCAGCCCCAACATCTGGCACCACCCGCACGTCTACGAGCTGGAGAACCGCGCGGTCGACCCGGACGGGGTGATCGAGGCGGCGATGTGCGAGATCCGGGACTGGGCCGGCGGTCACGTGCTCGACATCGGCTGCGGCACCGGGTTCCACCTGCCCCGGTTCGCCGCGACCGCCGCCCGGGTCACCGGGGTGGAGCCGCACCGGGCGCTCGCCGCCGCGGCGCGCCGCCGGGTCCGCGGACTCCCTACCGTCACCGTCCTGGAGGGGCTGGCGCAGGCGCTGCCGGTTCCGGACGCGTCGGTGGACGTGGCGCACGCCCGGTGGGCGTACTTCTTCGGCCCCGGCTGCGAACCGGGCCTCGCCGAGCTGGACCGGGTGATGCGGCGGCACGGGGTGGCGTTCGTCATCGACAACGACGCCACCCGCAGCACCTTCGGGTCGTGGTTCCGGCGTTTCCTGCCCGGCTACGACCCGGCCGCGGTGGAGCGGTTCTGGAGCCGGCACGGCTTCGTCCGCCGGCCGTTGGACATCCGGTGGCGGTTCGCACGCCGGGAGGACTTCGAGGCGGTGGTCCGCATCGAGTTCCCGCCGCGGCTGGCCGAGGAGATCCTCGCCGAGCACCCCGGCTGCGAGGTCGACTACGCGGTCAACCTGTGGTGGCGCCGGTACTGACCCGGTCGGCACGGGTGACGCCACCCGCCGTCGGCGTGAGCGCCGCCACCGCCGGCCGGCGACGCGCCGCCTGCGGGGTCCGGGCACGGGCTGGCTAGGCTTGATCCATGAGCGTGCCGCGCCCCGTCCTGGTCGTCGACTACGGCGCCCAGTACGCCCAGCTGATCGCCCGTCGGGTGCGCGAGGCGAGGGTGTACTCGGAGATCGTCCCGCACACCACGCCCACCGCCGAGCTGCTGGCCCGCGACCCGGCGGCGATCGTGCTGTCGGGCGGGCCGGCGAGCGTGCACGAACCGGGCGCCCCCACGCTGGATCCGGCGCTGCTCTCCGCCGGCGTACCCGTGTTCGGCATCTGCTACGGCTTCCAGGCGATGGTGGCGGCGCTCGGCGGCCAGGTGGCGCGCACCGACGCCCGTGAGTACGGCGGCACCCCGCTCACCGTCACCGGTGACGGCGGCAGTCTGTTCGCCGGCCTGCCGCGCACCCAGGACGTGTGGATGAGCCACGGCGACCGGGTGACGGTCGCCCCGCCC
>CAZSNW010000266.1:0-3644 GCA_964608245.1 uncultured Micromonosporaceae bacterium | reverse complement strand
ACACCAGCCAAACACCCTGTCGAGTTCTCAAAGAACAGACACACACCACAAACCGCCACCGAAGGTGGTGGGGGTTTGAGGGGCGACTTGCCAGTCTAGCCGACTGGCGGCGCGGTCGTCGACCGCGAGAGTGATCGTACCACGATCACTCCGGCGCGGTTCCGGGGTCCCCGGGTGACCTCGTGGCCGTTCCCGGGGGACCTCGTGGCCGTGCCGACGTTGAACGGTAGCGTCCGCGCCCGGGGGCTGCAAGTCGGTATGACGCAGGTCACTCGCCGTCCGGCGCGCGCTCTACCCCGGCGACCGTCCGCCGGCCCCGCCGCAGCACGAGGAACCGCCCGTGCAGCAGCATCTCCGCAGGTGGCGGGGCGTCCGCCTCGGTCACCCGCTGGTTGTTGACGTACGCGCCGCCCTCGGCGACGGCGCGCCGCGCCTCGTTCAGGCTCGACGTCAGCCCGGTGTCCCGGAACAGCTCCGCGACCGTGGGCAGCGCGCCGCGTACCTGGGTCAGGCCGGCCTCGGCCAGTGCGGCCCGCAGCGTCTCCGGCGCGAGGTCCGCAAGCTCCCCCCGGCCGAACAGCGCCTGGCTCGCCGCGACGACCTGCCGGGTCTCGGCCTCGCCGTGCAGCAGCGTCGTGAGTTCCTCGGCCAGCGCCCGCTGCGCCTCCCGGGCCGCCGGGCGGCTGACGGTGGCCTTCTCCAGCTCCTCGATCTCCTCCCGGGGTCGGAAGCTGAACAGCCGCAGGTAGTTGCCGACGTCTGCGTCCGGCGTGTTGAACCAGAACTGGTAGAAGGCGTACGGGCTGGTCATCCCCGAGTCGAGCCAGATCGTCAGGCCCCCGGCGGTCTTGCCGAACTTGGTGCCGTCCGACCGGGTCACCAGCGGCGTGGTGAACGCGTGCACGGGGCCGACGCCCTTGCGACGGCAGAAGTCCACCCCGGCGACGATGTTGCCCCACTGATCCGAGCCGCCGTGCTGCAGCGTCACCCCGTAGGTGCGGTGCAGGTGGTAGAAGTCGTACGCCTGCAGCAGCTGGTAGCTGAACTCGGTGAAGCTGATCCCACCGGCGTCGAGCCGCTTCTTGACCACCTCGCGGGCGAGCATCTGGTTGACCGGGAAGTGCTTGCCCACGTCGCGCAGGAACTCCAGCGCGCTCATCGGCGCGGTCCAGTCGAAGTTGTTGACCATCTGCGCGGCGTACTGCCCGTCGAAGTCGAAGAACGGCTCCAGCTGGGCGCGGATCCGCTCGACCCACTGGGCGACCACCTCGGCCGGCTGCAGAGTGCGTTCACCCTCCTCCTTCGGGTCGCCGATCAACCCGGTGGAGCCGCCGACCAGCAGGAACGGCCGGTGGCCGGCGCGCTGCAGCCGACGGGCGGTGAGGATCTGCACCAGGTTGCCGATGTGCAGGCTCTGCGCGGTCGGGTCGAAGCCGCAGTAGAACGCCACCGGCCCGGCGGCGAGGTGCGCCCGCAGCGCCTCAGGGTCGGTGCTGTCGTGCAACAGACCCCGCCAGCGCAGCTCGTCGAGGATGTCCGCCACGGCGCGATTCTCCCTCACCGCCGCGCGGGCCGGCGAACCGGACTACGGTCGGTGACGGGGGCGCGCGATGATCCTGGTCGGGACGAGCGGCTGGCAGTACCGGCACTGGCGGGACCAGTTCTACCCGCCCGGGCTGCCGCAGCGACGGTGGTTCGACCACTACACCACCCGGTTCCGTACCGTCGAGATCAACAGCGCCTTCTACCGGCTGCCGGAACGCAGCACGTTCGCCGGCTGGCGCGACCACATGCCGTCGGACTTCGTGGCGGCGGTGAAGATGAGCCGCTTCCTCACCCACGTCCGGCGGCTACGCGAGCCGGCCGAACCGGTGGCGCGGTTCCTCGACCGCGCCCGCGCCCTCGGCGACCGGCTCGGACCGGTGCTCCTCCAGCTCCCGCCGACCATGCGCGCCGACCCCGACCGGCTCGCCGCCACCCTGGCGTGCTTCCCCGCCTGGGTACGCGTCGCAGTCGAACCCCGGCACGCGTCGTGGTGGACCGATCCGGTGCGGCGGACCCTCGAGGCCCACGGCGCCGCGCTGTGCTGGGCCGATCGGCGGAGCCGACCGGTGACCCCGCTGTGGCGTACCGCGGACTTCGGCTACCTGCGGCTGCACGAGGGCGCGGCCACGCCCTGGCCGCGGTACGGCCGGGCGGCGCTGCGCACCTGGGTACGCCGGGTGGTCGACACGTTCGGCGCGGACGCGCCCGTGTTCGTCTACTTCAACAACGACCCGGAGGGCGCGGCACCGCTCGACGCGGCCGTCTTCGCCGACCTGTGCGCCGGAGCGCCCGCCGCACGACACTCCTGAGTGGATGAACGGTCGTCTCGACCACCGGGGTTGGTCACCCCCTCCGTTTGGGCTTCGCGGTGGAGCGGTCGTAGACCGCGCGACGACACCTGCCGGCGTTCCACGGTCGTCCGGGTCCGACGGCCCTGCACCCGGGTACCGGTCGACCCTGCCACGCCTCCAGGTTTGCCGACCACCCTGAGAGGTGACATCACACGGGGATCCGGCGGGGAGTCCCCGAGGGGAGGCGGACATGAAGGCGATGGTGTACGGCGGGCCGGGCCAGCGGTCGTGGGAGGAGGTCCCCGATCCGGTGATCCAGGACCCCGGGGACGCGATCATCCAGGTCGACACGGTGACGATCTGCGGCACGGACCTGCACATCCTGGCCGGTGACGTGCCGACGGTGCAGCCCGGCCGGATTCTCGGGCACGAGGCGGTGGGAACGGTCGTCGAGATCGGCAGCGGGGTGAACCGGCTCAAGCGTGGCGACCGGGTGATCGCCTCCTGCATCTCCGCGTGCGGCGTGTGCCGCTACTGCCGCGAGGGCCGGTACGGGCAGTGTCTGCGCGGCGGCGGCTGGATCCTCGGGCACACGGTCGACGGTGTGCAGGCCGAGTACGCGCGGCTGCCGTTCGCCGACCTGTCCACCCACCTGCTGCCGGACGGGATCAGCGACGAGGCGGCCGTGCTGCTCGCCGACATCTTCCCCACCGGGTACGAGGTTGGGGTGCTCAACGGCCGGGTGCAGCCGGGCGACACCGTGGTGGTGGTCGGCGCCGGGCCGATCGGGCTGGCCGCGATCATGACCGCCCGGCTTTTCTCGCCGGCGCACGTGGTCGCGGTCGACCTGGCGGAGAGCCGGCTGCAGGCGGCCAAGGGCCTGGGGGCGGACGTCGTGGTGGGCCCGGGCACCGACGCGCGGGAGGTGGTCGGCGAGCTGACCGGTGGTCTCGGCGCCGACGTGGCGATGGAGGCGGTGGGCCATCCGCAGACGTTCGAGCTGTGCACCCGGCTGGTGCGCCCCGGGGGCCGGATCGCGAGCATCGGCGTATTCGGCCAGCCTGCCACGCTCCACCTGGAGGACCTGTGGATCCGCGACATCACGGTGACCACGGGCCTGGTCGACACCTACTCCACGCCGACCCTGCTCCGGATGGTCACCTCCGGGCAGCTGCACGCGGAGCGGCTGGTCACCCACCGGTTCCGGATGGACGAGTTCCCGAGGGCGTACGACGTGTTCTCCGATCCGGCGAACACCGGGGCGCTCAAGGTGGTCGCCTCCCGCAACCACGGGTGAGGATCGACCAC
>CAZSNW010000265.1:2563-3651 GCA_964608245.1 uncultured Micromonosporaceae bacterium | reverse complement strand
CGGCACCCTGGACCAGATCCGCGAGGACATCGACGCCATCGCCGCGCAGGGCATGACCGACCTGTTCATCGACCTCAACTTCGATCCGGAGGTCGGGTCGCCCGACGCCGACCCGGCCGTGTCGCTACGCCGTGCCGACGAGGCGCTCGAGGCGTTCGCGCCCGACGTACCCCCGGACAGCCGACCGTGACGGAGGTGCCGGTCCGCGCCGCCGGTCACCGCGGCGGTACGTCGACCCAGGCGGTCTGCGGCGGTTGGGTACCGTCGGCCCCGGCCTCCCCGGCCACGACGAAGCCGAGGTCGCGCAGCTGCTGGCCGGCGGTCCGGTCGGCGGTGCTCCGCCGTTGCCGCCACTGCACCGCGTCCCCGCCGAAGCCGGAGCCCTCCTGCGGGGTGGTGCCGCGCAGGTACGCCCGTTCCAGCAGGCGCACGTTGCCGGCGTAGTAGTCCGCCTCGGACTGGTTGCGGAAGCTGCGTGCCCCGTCCCGTACCGCCCGCGCCAGGTCCTCCCGGCCGGCCGCGGCGAGCCGGTCCGCGACCGCCTCCGCCGTCCCGGTGATCCAGTCGACCTTCGCATGTGGACGGCGGCCGTTGTAGCGGTCGCCGTCCAGCCACGCGTACGCGTGGTCGCCGTCGACCGCGAACACGCCGACCCGCTGCATCCGGAACCCGGCGGTCTCCAGCGGCACCCGCAGGCAGGTGTCGAGCAACCAGTCCTCGCCCGCGCGGACCTCTCCGGACGGCAGGGTCACCCCGCCGGACCCGTCGGGCACGGCGAGACAGCTGCCGTCGGGCAGGAACGGAACGAACGTCAGGCGGCCCACCCGCGGCGGGTCGCCGTCACACGGCCGGTAGGTCACGCCCGCCACCCTGCCGTGGGTCGGCGCCCGGCGCCACCATCGCCGCGAGCTGGCCGGCGACCCGCCGGGACAGCACCGCGTCGACCACCACCACCGCGTGCCGCCCGTGCAGGCTCCCGCCGGGAGGGATCACCCTCGGTGCGTCGAACGCGGGCGCCGCACACACTCCGGTGTAGGCACTGGAACGGACGAACCACCGCCAGCCCTCGCCCAAACCGGTGAAGACCA
>CAZSNW010000265.1:0-2552 GCA_964608245.1 uncultured Micromonosporaceae bacterium | reverse complement strand
GTGGCCCGTCGCCCCCCGGGCGGACGGGGCGGTGACCACCCGCGGCGGCCGGGCGGCGCGGGCCGCCCGCCAGAAGAAGCCACCGTAGCCTGCGCCGCCCGGCCGCCCGTTGGTGGCCGGGCTCGCGAGCACGATCTGGCGGTCGTCGGGTGCGGTGAGGGTGTACGCGACGTCCAGCACCCACGCGTCCGAACGACCCGGCAGCAGCCGGGCGGCCAGCCGGCGGTGCTCGTCCAGCAGCAGCCCGCCGTCCCGGTCCCGCCACCGTAGACGGTGCGCCAGCCGGTCGTCGCCGCGTTCGGTGAACTCGACGTGCTCGATCCGGCCGTGGTCGTCCCGCCAGGCGTAGCCGGTGCCGCGCACGTAGGTGCGGCCGCCCCACAGGTTCGTGCCGGAGACGTCCGGCAGGGCCAGGGAGGCGCCGAGGTGCCAGCGGTGGTCGGCCGGCAGCGCGTCGGTGACCGGCAGGCCGGCGAGGGTGCGCACCGGGTGCAGGTACGGCCGTGGGGCCAGCGTGGGGTGGAGGTCCGGTGCGAGGATGTAGTCGACGACGTTGCGGCCGGCCAGCCACAGCGATACCGCGTCCATGCCCTCCCCCGACGACGACCGTGCGGCACCTCTCTCGTCCAGACGCCGCGGGTCGCGGGAGAGGTTGTCCACCCGGGTGACGGCTCAGGCGGGGGTCGTGGGGCGCCGGCGCAACCAGCCGGCGAACGCCGCCAGAGCGGCCTCGGCATCGGTGCGGCCCATCCCGATACGGAACCGGTCGGACGGCACCGGGGTCAGCCGGGAGGCGAACACACTCGGCGGTAGCAGCAGCACGCCGGCCTGTTCCACCAGGTCGCGGCACATCTGCTCGGCCGAGCCGGGACCCAGGTAGCGGGGGAAGCAGACGCACCCGCCCCGCGGTGGCGCGAACTCGAACCGGTCGGCGAACTCGGCGAAGAACGCCTCGAACAGCGGCAGGTTCCGCGCGATGATCCGGCGGCCGCGGTCGAGCAGCCGGTCGCGGGCCTTCAGCGCGATCCGGGCCAGGATCTCGGCGGGTACGGAGTTGCAGATGGTGGTGTAGTGCCGGGCCCGCTCCAGCCGGCGCAGCACCCGCGGGTCGCGGCAGGCGATCCAGCCGATGCGCAGCCCCGGCAGGCCGTACGCCTTGGACATCACGCCCAGCGACAGCGCGGTGGGGGACAGGTCCGCCGCCGGCGGCAGGGTGGTGGCGGCGTCCGCCTCCATCCCCCGGTACACCTCGTCGCTGAACAGGTGGATGCCGCGCTCGTCACACAGGGCCGCGAGCGCCCGCAGGGTCGGCTCGTCCACCATGGCGCCGGTGGGGTTGTGGGGGAAGTTGACCGCGAGCAGGCGGGTGGTCGGCCGCAGCGCGTCCCGCACCGCGTCCAGGTCCAGCGCCCACCCGCGGCGCGGGTCGAGCGCCACGCCGGTGACCTCCCCGCGGGCGGCCGCCACCGTCTCCACCGACTGGTAGGTGGGGGTGACCACCACCGCGTGGTCGCCGGTGTCGAGCAGGACGTGCATCGCCAGGAAGATGCCCTCCTCCGCCCCGGACAGGCAGATGACGTCACCGGCGTCCACCCGCTCGTACCCGGCGGCTACCGCCTCCCGCAGCAGCGGGTCGCCGTACGTCTCGGTGTAGCCCAGCCGCAGCTCGTGCCAGGCGCGCCGGTCGGTCTCGTCGGCGAGCTCCAGCAGCTCCCGCAGGCTCAGGGCCTCCAGGTCGGACGCGGCCAGGTTGTGGCGGGCGGTGAACTCCCACCGCGAGAAGTACGTCTCCAGGCGGAAGTCAGGCAACCACATGCCGGCACCGTAGCCCGGGCCGCCGACCGCCCGGGCTACGGTGCTGGAGTGTCCAGTTACGTGGTGATCGGCGGGGGCGTGGTCGGGCTCGCCACCGCCCACCGGCTGCTGCTCGACCGCCCCGGCGCCGAGGTGACGGTCGTCGAGAAGGAGGACCGGGTCGGCGCGCACCAGACCGGCCACAACTCCGGCGTCATCCACGCCGGGGTCTACTACCGGCCGGGCAGCCTCAAGGCCCGGCTGTGCACCGCCGGCAACCGGTCGATGGTGGAGTTCTGCACCGAGCACGGCATCCCGGTGGAGGTCTGCGGCAAGCTCATCGTCGCGACCGACCGGTCGCAGGTGCCGCGGCTGCACGACCTGTCCGAGCGGGCCCGCGCCAACGGGTTGCGGGTCAGCCTGCTGTCCCCGGCCGAGGCGGCCGGGTACGAGCCGCACGTCTCCTGCGTGGCGGCGCTGCACGTGCCGAGCACCGGGATCGTCGACTTTCCCGCGGTCTGCCGCACGCTGGCCACGCTGATCGAGAAGGCGGGCGGGGCGGTGCGGCTGTCCACCCGGGTCACCGGGCTGCGGCGCGAGGGCGGGCGGCAGCGGGTACTGACCACCGCGGGGGAGCTGGTGGCCGACGTGGTGGTCAACTGCGCCGGCCTGTACGCCGACCGCATCGCCCGCCTCGCCGGGCTCGACCCGCCGGCGCGCATCGTCCCCTTCCGCGGGGAGTACTACGAGCTCCGCGA
>CAZSNW010000264.1:0-3657 GCA_964608245.1 uncultured Micromonosporaceae bacterium | reverse complement strand
ATCGGCACGCTCAGCGAGACCCTCGACGCGGTCTCGCTCGCGCAGACCAGCGGCTACCGCTGCATGATGAGCCACCGCTCCGGCGAGACCGAGGACACCACGATCGCCGACCTGGCGGTGGCGACCGGCTGCGGGCAGATCAAGGCGGGCGCGCCGGCCCGGTCGGAGCGGGTCGCCAAGTACAACCAGCTGCTGCGCATCGAGGAGGAGCTGGACGACGCGGCGCGGTACGCCGGGGCGTCGGCGTTCCCGCGGTTCAAGGGCTGACCGGTCACGGCCGGACGCGACCGGACGCGGTACGGTCACAACAGACCGTCCGACGAGGTACGCGGGCGGCCGTGGTGGAGACGAGGATCGGGCAGGATGTCGATGCGCGAGGGGCGTGACCGGCCGGCGGGCCGACCCGGTGGCGCACGCCCGGCCGGCCGCCAGGCGCCGTCGACCCGCCCGTCGACGCGCCGCGCCGCGGCCGGCCGTGCGGCGTCGGTCACCCGCACCTCCGCGCCCAAGCCCCGGGGCTGGTTCGCCGGTCGGGCGATCATCCTCGGGGTGGTCCTGGTGGCCCTCGCCCTCAGCTACGTCTTCCCGCTGCGGATCTACCTCACCCAGCAGGCGGAGATCGCGGCGCTGCGGGAGGCCCAGGCCGCCCAGCGGGCGCACATCCAGGCGCTGGCCGAGGAGGCGGCGCGCTGGGAGGACGACGCCTACGTGCGGGTCCAGGCGCGCAAGCGGCTCCGGTTCGTGGAGCCCGGCGACGTGCCGCTGATCGTGGTCTGGGAAGAGGAGGCGGCCGAACCGGTCACGGAGCCGGAGGGTCCGCCCGCCCCGCCGCAGGAACCGAAGCCGTGGTGGGACGTGCTGTGGGCGAGCGTGGAGGCGGCCGACCGGGGCGGCCCGGTCGGGCAGACGCCGGCCGCGCAGACCCCGGCGGGCCAGCAGCCGGCCGGGCAGGACGGCGGGGACAGCGACACCGGTCAGGAAGGCGACGGTGGCACGCGAGGCTGAGCACGCGGCCGCCGACGCCCCGGCCCCGCAGGCCGACCCCACCTCGCAGGCCGGCCCGTCGACGGCCGCCTATCCGCCGCTGACCAAGGACGAACGCCAGGTGGTGGCCGCCCAGCTCGGACGCCCGCCGCGGGGGGCGCGCCGGGTCGCGTACCGGTGCCCGTGCGGACTGCCGGCCGTGGTGGAGACCTCGCCCCGGCTGCCCGACGGCACCCCGTTCCCGACCCTGTTCTACCTGACCTGTCCGAAGGCGACGTCCGCCGTGGGCCGGCTGGAGGCCTCCGGGGTGATGCGCGAGATGACCCGGCGGCTGGCGGAGGACCCGGAACTCGCCGAGCGGTACCGGGCCGCCCACCGGGACTACCTGGCCCGTCGGGACGCGCTGGAGGTGGTGCCGGAGATCGCCGGGGTGTCGGCCGGCGGCATGCCGGGCCGGGTCAAGTGCCTGCACGCCCTGCTGGCCCACGCGTTGGCGGTGGGGCCCGGGGTCAACCCGTTCGGTGACGAGACCCGGGAGGCGGTCGGGTCCTGGTGGGAGGACGGCCCGTGCGTGTGAGCGACCCGGCGGAGTCGGGAGCATCCGGCGCCGGCCCCGGCGCCGAGCCGCCGGTGGCGGTCCGCCGGGCGGTCACCGCCGACGTACCGGCGATCCGACGGCTGATCGACACCTACAGCGCCGACGGCCGCCTGCTCGACAAGGCCACCGTGACCCTCTACGAGGACGTGCCCGAGTTCTGGGTGGCGGAGCGGGCCGGCCGGGTGGTGGCCTGCGGGGCGCTGCACGTGATGTGGCAGGACCTGGCCGAGATCCGCACCCTGGCGGTGGAGCCGGAGCTGCGCGGTCACGGGATCGGCGCGCGCATCGTGCGGGAGCTGCTCGCCGACGCCCGGCGGCTCGGGGTGCAGCGCGTGTTCGTGCTCACCTTCGAGACCGAGTTCTTCGCCCGGTTCGGGTTCGAGGAGATCGACGGGGCGCCGGTGCCGCCCGCCGTCTACGAGCAGCTGCTCCGCTCGTACGACGAGGGGGTGGCCGAGTTCCTCGGGCTGGACCGGGTGAAACCGAACATCCTGGGCAACACCCGGATGCTGCTGCACCTCGACCGCGCCCAGGGTCGCGGGTCGGGTTCCGGGCCGGCCGGCCGGTCGGGCGACTGAGCACCGGGCGTACGCTGGGCCGGTGACACGGGTTGCGGCGGTCGACTGCGGCACCAACTCGGTGCGGCTCCTCGTCACCGACCTGCCGGACGACGGGGGTACGCCCCGGGAGCTCGTCCGGCTCATGGAGATCGTCAGGCTGGGCGAGGGGGTGGACCGCACCGGGCGGCTGAGCGCCACCGCCCTCGACCGTACCCGGACGGTGCTGTCCGGGTACGCCGCGGAGATTCGGCGGCTCCGTGCCGAGCGGGTCCGGGTGGTGGCCACCTCGGCGACCCGTAACGCCTCCAACCGGGAGGACTTCGCCGCGGCGGTCCGCGACACCCTCGGGGTGGACCCGGAGGTGGTCAGCGGCGACGAAGAGGCGCGCCTGTCGTTCACCGGCGCGGTCCGCGGACTTCCGGCCGACCTGCGGCCGCCGTTCCTGGTGGTCGACATCGGTGGCGGGTCGACCGAGTTCGTCCGTGGTGGCGACACGGTCGACCGGGCCGTCTCGGTCGACATCGGGTGCGTGCGCATGACCGAGCGGCACCTGCACGCCGACCCGCCCACGCCGGAGCAGGTCGCCGCCGCCGAGGCTGACATCGCCGCGGCGGTCGACCGGGCGCTGGCGGTGGTCGGCGACGGCCCGGCCACCCTGGTGGGGCTCGCCGGGTCGGTCACCACGGTGGCGGGAATCGCGCTCGGTCTGCCCGAGTACGACCGTGACCGCATCCACCACAGCCGCATCCCGCTCCCGGACGTCGTGAAGGTGACCGCCGACCTGCTGGCGATGCCGGTGGCACAGCGGCTGCGCATCGGGGTGATGCACCCCGGCCGGGCGGACGTGATCGGTGCCGGGGCGATGATCCTGCGGGTGGTGATGGAGCGCACCGGCGCCGCCGAGGTGGTGGTCAGCGAGCACGACATCCTCGACGGGATCGCCTGGTCGCTGGTCTGATTCGTCCCCGGACGGCCCGGTCGGCGTCGCTATGGGTGTCAGGAACGTCACCGGCCACTCCACCGGCGACGGCCGGCCCGCTAGGCTCCCCGGGTAGTCGTGTGGCAGGAAGGAGGAGCCGGATGGGCGATCTGGCGTGTGCAGCCCGCACCGGTAGGAGCCGGTCGGTTTGAAGACGACAGCCACCGCCCGCACCCCCCGCGGGGTGATCTCCGTGGCCCGCGTCGCCACCGACCTGGACCAGCTCGGCGAGGCCATCTCCCGCTGCCGGGCCTGCCCCCGGCTGGTGGAGTGGCGGGAGCACGTGGCGGCCACCAAACGCGCGGCCTACGCCGACCAGGAGTACTGGGGGCGTCCGGTGCCCGGCTTCGGCCCGTCCAACGCCCGCATCCTGCTGCTCGGGCTGGCCCCGGGGGCGCACGGCGGCAACCGCACCGGCCGCATCTTCACCGGCGACCGCTCCGGCGACGTGCTGTTCGCCGCGCTGCACCGGGCCGGCCTGGCCAACCAGCCGACCAGCACCGACCGCGACGACGGGCTGGAGCTGTACCACACCC
>CAZSNW010000263.1:3406-3679 GCA_964608245.1 uncultured Micromonosporaceae bacterium | reverse complement strand
TCGGGGGCGCGGTCGACGGTGCCCCCGTACGCGTGGCCGATCACCTGGTGGCCGAGGCACACGCCCAGGATCGGCACCCGTCCCGCGTACGCCTCGACCAGGTCCAGGCAGACGCCGGCCCGTTCCGGCGTGCCCGGACCGGGTGACAGCAGCACGCCGTCGGGGCGCAACCGCTCCACGCCGGCGACCGTGATCTCGTCGTTGCGGCGCACCTCGCAGTCCGCGCCGAGCTGCCCGAGGTACTGCACCAGGTTGTAGACGAACGAGTCGTAG
>CAZSNW010000263.1:0-3396 GCA_964608245.1 uncultured Micromonosporaceae bacterium | reverse complement strand
TTCACTCGTCCGTCTCGTACGGAATGTCGTGCGGGTCCACCGGCCGGCCGTCCGGGCCGACGACCTGGGTTGGCGAGCTGGCCGGCTCCGACGGCCCGACCGCGGGCGCCGGTCCGCTTCCGCCGGTCCCGGTCTCGATGGTGGAGTCGTAGAAGGGCAGCACCTGCTCGATCCACGGGTAGGTCTCGGGGATCACCCAGAACCACAGGGTCGCGACCGCGGCGCTGATGAGGAGCAGGGACCCGATGATCTTGCCGGGCAGCCCGAACGGCAGGTGGCGCCAGATCCACGCGTACATGTGCTCCCCCCGTCAGGCGCCCAGCCCGCCCAGCTCCGGCGGTCGCCAGCCGTCCCGCCGTGGCTGCTGGTCGACCAGCTCCGCGTGCACGATGAGCCGTTCGTAGTTGTCCCACTTGGGGTTGCAGGTGGTCAGCGTCAGGACCGCCCGCTCCGGCGTGGCGCCGGGCTGGCCCGGTACCGGTGCCACCACCTCCACCGCGTCGGGCTTGACGATGTGGTTCTGGTAGGTCCGGTAGATGTGCCACATGTCCTGGGTCTCCACGATGATGAGGTCACCCCCGCGCACCAGGTCCAGATCCCAGAACGTGGCCGGGTTGCGGTGCCCCGCGACCGCGAAGTTGCCGATCTGGCCCGGCATGGCGCTGTCCGGGTAGTGTCCGGGCGCCCACCGGATGTCGTCCAGGCCGACCCCCTCGACCACCACCCAGTACTTGCCGAGCTTGGGGATGTACAGCCGGGCGATGGCGTGGCCCGGTGGCGGTCCGAGCGGTTGCGGGGCGGCCTCCTCGGCCTCCTCGTCCTCCTCCGGCGCCTGCGACGGGCCGACGGTGGGGTCCACGGGCGCCGCCCACTGCTCGGTCAGCTGGCGGTCCAGGTCCTCCTGGTGGGAGGCGACCACGGCGGCCTTGCCCCAGATCTCGTACGCGGCGAGCAGCAGCACGATGGCGCCGAGCGTGATGAGCACCTCGCCGAGGCCGCGGGCCGTGGCGCGGGCCACCGTCCCCACGGTGGTCCGGGTCAGTGCCGAGTGGACGCTCCGGTAGCCACCCCGCTTGGTGCGGATCGCCCGCAGTTGGACCACCTGCTCCCCCCGACGTGGGGGTGGTGGCGGGGCGGCGGCTTCCGGCTCCGGCGGTGGTGCCGGTGGCACCACGCCGATCAGGCTGGTCTCGTCCGCCCGGGCCGCGGAGCTGGTCGGGATGACGCCGGTGGGCCGGCCGTTCGGCTCCGGCACCCGGGGAATGGTCGCGGTGGCGTCGTCAGCGAGGGCGGCCGGCAGCACCGCCGTGGCATCCTCCGGCGGCTGGCCCACCCCCGGCCCCGCCGCGGGCATCGGCGAGATCGGCGCGGGTCCGACCGGAGCGGGTCTTCCCGGCGCGGCACCGACCGGCGAGATCGGCGGGGGTCCGACCGGCGAGCTCGGCACGGGTGCGGCAGGGGAGACCGGCGCAGAACCGCTCGCCGGGCCGTCGCCGGCGTGGCCGTCGGGCGGCGAGAGCTGGAGCACCGCGGTCTGGTCCGGCGGCAACTGGAACACGGCGGTCTCGTCCGGGTCGGGCAGCCGGTGCCGCCCGCGCCGTCCCGACCCGGTGGGGGCGGTCACGGTGCCACCCGCCCCGACCGCAGGGTGCTGGTCCCGTCGAACGCCGGCACGGTCACGTCCTCCTCCACTGTCTCGCGGTAGCCGAGCCCGTAGGCCTCGGCCGCCTCCCGGAACAGCTGTACCCCCGGAGAGCGCGCGAGAGCCGCACGCAGCTCCTCCGGGTCCCCGATCGCCGTGACCACGTACGGAGGGGAGTACGGGCGGCCATGCAGGAGCAGTACCGGTCCTACGCAGATTACCGCACTGGTGGTAATCACCCGGACACCCATGATCGACATCGCCTCCGCGCCGCCCTCCCACAGCGCGTTGACCACCGCCTGCATGTCCTCCTGGTGCACCAGCAGGTCGGCGGCCTCGGCGCCCTCGGGCCGCCGGCCGTCGGGTCGGATCGCGTCGTCCAGCGTCACCGTCAGCCCGGGACCGCGTACCGCGGTGAACCCGGCCGCCGTCCGGTACGCCTCTGCCCGGTCCCGCTGCTCGCGGACCGGCGCGTCGCCGCTGGCCATCGCCTCGGTCAGCGCCTCCACCCGCTCGCGCAGCGGCGCCAGGGCCTGCTCCGCCTCGGCGACGCGGTGCTGTCGCTCCATGATCAGCTCGGTGAGCTCCAGCCGGCGGTCGTCGCGCAGGGGCAGTCCCTGTGCGGTCGTGGCGCTGGTCGTGAACAGGAACCCGGCCGCCAGCGCGATCACCGGCACCAACATCGACCAGCCCCGCCGTGACCGGCCCGACGGGGCCGCCCCGGTCGCCCGCGACCGCCCGCCCGGCCAGCCCCGCCAGCGGGTACGGTCGCCCATCGTGTCACCTCCTGTCCGTGCCGACACCGCCGGTCAGCTCGGAGAGGCCTCGGGGAGGTCTCCGGTTAGCTGGTCAAGGTGCTGTTGACTACGCTAGCGGCAGAACAGTGTCCAGCCCCTGCAGGAGTGCGTCGTGCCCAAGTCGCAGATCCGAAAGAAGAAGGTCTACACGCCGCCGGCAGAGGTGCGACCGGTCGCGGAGTCGGCGCGCCGCCGGCCCAGCTCGCCTTGGGTCCCGGCCACCGGCGGCGGGCTGATCGTCCTCGGGATTCTCTGGCTCGTCCTGTTCTACACCTCCGACACGAAGCTCCCGGTCGAGGCGTGGGGTTACTGGAATCTCGCGGTCGGGTTCGGGGCGATGGTGGCGTCGCTGGCCGTGCTCACCCGGTGGCACTGAGTGCGCGCGGTGGCGGTGAGCGTGTCTCGCTGGCCTGGAACTACGCCGGTGTAGTTATCCACAGCGGTTATCCACAGTGTGGATGAATGACCTGGTGACGCGCAGATTCCGGCCGCACCGGCCGGCCGGCGAGGGGGAGTGATGGGGACGGTCCAGATCGTCACGAGCGTTCTGGCGGCGGCGATCACCGTGATCGCCGCCGTACTGGCGGTACGCGCGGTACGCCGGATGGTGGCGGTGATCCGCCTCGGGGAGCCGGACCGCAGCCGTTTCGACCGCAAGCTCGCCCGCACCGCCACGATGCTGCGTGAGACCCTCGGGCACACCCGGATGCTCAAGTGGTCGCTGGTCGGGGCCGCCCACTGGTTCGTGATGGTCGGGTTCATCCTGTTGTCCGCCCTCGTCCTGACCGCGTACCTGGAGGTGGTCGACCCGGACGCGAGCCTTCCGCTGATCGGCGGATGGACGGTGTACGGGCTGGTCACCGAGGTGTTGAGCGTGGCCGGACTGGTGGGGATCGCGGTGCTCATCGGGATCCGCCTGCGCTACCTGCCCCGGTGGCGCCCCCGGTCCCGGTTCGC